>DASQUF010000330.1:0-8579 GCA_035641435.1 Propionibacteriaceae bacterium
GGTCAGCGGCTGCACCCAGCCGACCGAGCACGCGCCCGGCCACGTCGACGCCGATCCCGAGGGCTACGTCGGTGGCAGCTCGTTGCCCCAGCCCTACGTGATGCCCGACGTGACGCTCATCGACACTGCCGGACGCCCGTACAACCTGACCTCCTCGCCGTCCCGGCCGGTCACCTTGATGTTCTTCGGCTACAGCAAGTGCCCCGATGTCTGCATCACGGTGCTGAGCGACGTGGCGACGGCCCTGCAGCGGCTGGAGCCGGCGGATCGCGACCATATCCAGGTGATCTTCGTCACCACCGATCCGGCCCGGGACAAGCCGGCGGTCATCCGGAAGTACCTCGACGGCTTCGACCCGAGCTTCGTCGGTCTGACCGGGTCGATGGCGACCATCAAGCGCGCGGCCGGCCAAGTGGGTGTGGACATCGAGGGCATGAAGAAGCTGCCCAGCGGTGGCTACGAGGTCGGCCACTCCTCCCAGGTGATCGGCTTCAACCGCACCGCCGGGGTGGTGCTGTGGACGCCGGAGACCCCGATCGCCGACCTCAAGCACGACCTCGCCCTGCTGGTGGAGAAGGCGCGGTGACGGCGGTCGACGCCCCGGTGGTCCGCCACTCGACGGTGACGCCTTGGATCTCCACGGGTGCTCGGCTGATCCTCGGCGTCGTGCTGCTGGTGGCTGGCGCGGCGAAGGTCGCCGACCCGCAGGCCTCGGTCGCTGCGGTCCGCGCGTACGAGCTGCTGCCCGACGGGCTGGGAACGGTCGTCGGCTGGGGACTGCCGTTCGTCGAGATCGTGCTCGGAGTGCTGCTGCTGGCCGGCATCGCCGTCCGGCCGGCCGCGCTGGCCACCGCGGTCCTGCTCGCGCTCTTCGTCGCGGCCGTCGGCTCGGCTGCGGCCCGCGGGCTGAGCATCGACTGCGGCTGCTTCGGCGGCGGCGGCCCAGTTCCACCGGGCCAGACCGCGTACGCCGCGGAGATCGTCCGCGACCTCGCCCTGCTCGCGGGAGCCGTCTGGCTGGTCGCCCGGCCGCAGAGCCGGCTCGGTCTGGACCGGAACCGGTGAGCCAGGCCGAACAGGCGGCGGCTCGGCGCCGCGAGCGGTGGATCCTGTTGGCGGTGCTCGCCGGCCTGGTGGCCGTGGTCGTCGGGGGCGGGATCGGCCTCCAGGCCTGGCGGACCGGCCGGGCGCCGACGCCGGTGGCGGTCGCCGAGCCCGCGTCGCCGCCGGCGACGATCAGCGCCGGTCAGCCGGTGACGTACGGGGCGGCCGACGCGCCGAAGGTGGTCACCCTGTTCTCCGACTTCCACTGCCCGCACTGCGCCGAGTTCCACGAGGCGTATGGTCCGGTGCTGGAACAGGCCCGGCAGGTCGGCCGGATCCGGCTCGAGGTCTACCCGATGGCCTTCATCGACGCCGGCTCGACCGCGGCGGCCAACGCCTTCGGCTGTGCGGCGGAGGCTGGCTTCGCTCCCGGCTACTACGCCGGCTTGTTCGCCAACCCGATCCTGCGCTGGAGCGACGCTCAGCTGCTCGCGCTGCCCGCGGCAGTCGGGGCGATCTCCACTCCGGCGTTCGACGCATGCGTGACTGGACGAACGCACGCGGGCTGGGTGGAATCGATCAACGCAGGCGCTGGGCAGCGCGGAGTCACCGCCACGCCGACTGTGCTGGTCGACGGCGCAGTCGTCGACGTGTCGAAGTTGACGCCCGACGACCTCGCAGCAATGATCAACCCCTGATGCCCACCCTGCTGTCCATTCCCAGCCCCCCTCGCGCGGTCTGGGAGCTCGGCGGCTTTCCGCTCCGCGCGTACGCACTATGCATCATCGTCGGCATCCTGGTGGCGATGGTCATCGCCAACCGGCGCTGGCGAGCCCGCGGCGGCAGTAGCGAAAGCCTGGAGATGGTGGTCGCGGTGAGCGTGCCGCTGGGCATCGTCGGTGCCCGGCTCTACCACGTCGCCACCGACTACCACCTCTACTTCGGGCCCGGCCGCAACCCGGTCGACGCGCTGAAGATCTGGCAGGGCGGGCTCGGCGTCTGGGGGGCGATCGCGCTCGGGGCGCTCGGCGCGTGGCTGGTCTGCCGTCGCCGGCAGCTCCGGTTCCCGGCGTTGCTGGACGCGGTCGCGCCGGCGATACTGGTCGCCCAGGCCATCGGACGGCTGGGCAACTGGTTCAACCAGGAGCTGTTCGGCCGACCGACCACGGTGCCCTGGGCCCTCGAGATCGCCCCCCAGCACCGGCCGGCGGGATTCGAGCAGTTCAGCACCTTCCATCCCACCTTTCTCTACGAGCTGCTGTGGAACCTGGCTGCCGCCGCCGTGCTGGTGTGGCTGGACCGGCGGTTCCGGCTCGGTCACGGCAAGGTGTTCGCGCTCTACGTGGTGCTCTACACCGCGGGCCGGTTCTGGATTGAGGCGCTGCGGATCGACACCGTGACCGAGATCGCGGGCTTTCGTCTGAACAACTACACCTCGCTGATACTCTTCCTGGCTGCGCTGGCCTGGCTGATCTGGCTCGTGCGCAACCGCCCGGGGCGGGAGGCGGTCGTCGAGGGACCGGAACCGAACCCGGATATCGACGAGCCCGAGCCGGCCGATGGGCCCGAGCCGGAGGCTCGATCGTCAGCCGGTACGCCGCACCAGCCGCCGTAACGAGCGGGTGAGCACCGGCGGCAGCAGCTCTGTCGCAACGTGCGCCAGCGTGCCGCGGACGGGTCCGTGCCGGCGCTGCCACTTCTGCAAGTCCAGCTGCTGCGCCTGGGTCCACGGCGTCCGACCTTTCCTGCCCAGCCCGTTGTTGAGCGCTCGATGGGCCGATGCGGCGCTGCGGAAGTAGGCAGAAGCCCAGACCTCCCGCGAGGGCCGGTACCCGGTGCTCAGCAGCTCCTCCGCCCGGTCGGCGACGAGCGCGGCGGCGGTGCCCTGTCGATCGAAGAAGAAGCTGGAGAACCACTGCGGGTCGGGAGTGCCGATGTCGTCGTCCCCGATCTCGGAGAAGGTCCGCAGCAGACCGCTGTCGAGGAAGACCTGGTTGCCATAGCGCTCGTGGATGCCAAGGTCGAGCACCAGCCCGACCCGACAGCCGCTGTCGAGCGCTTCCAGGCAGGCGGTCGAGGACATCGTGAGCAGCAGGTCGATGGTCGGCAGGATCTCGCTGATCGGGGTGTAGTCGATCTGGAAGTTGGCTGGCCGGACCGCATTGGCCAGCAGGTCCTCAGGATGGTGCCGCATCCGGTGGAAGGTGTCTTCGTTCGGTCGGTGCCGAGGCTTCAGCAACACCTCTCTGTCGGGATGCCGCTCGGCGTAGCGAAGCAGTTGTCGGTAGACGTACAGTCGCTCACCCCGGTCGTCCGGCACCGTCGGTTGGTCAGCGAACAGGACGCGACGGATCGGGTCTGACCGCAGCGGACTCGGGCTCAGACTCAGGAAGGGGAGCCCGGTGAGCGCCAGGTTGCCATCCGGTACCGACAGGCGCTGGGCGGCGTTGCGGAACAGCGCCAGATCCAGGGCCGAGTTGACTGCGACCAGGTCGGATCCGCAGCGGTCGAGGTAGCCCGCGACGAGCTTCTCGATGATGATCCCGACCCAGCCGGTGATCACGACCGGCCGCACCTGCTCGCCGGCGGCCTCCTGTTCGGCCAGCGCGAAACATAGCGTTCGGGTCGGGGGTCCGGACAGCCCGCAGACGACCACGTCACTGCGGATCGCCATGCGCAGCAGCTCGTCCCAAGAGGCGCGCTCCACACCGTCGAACCCGGCGTCGCGGATCTGCGCTTCCGAGAGCGCCGACCGAATATCGGGGACGATGACCTGTGTCGAGTAGCCACGTCGAACGAACTCCCGCTGGATCTGACCGCACCACTTCAGCTGTGAGTCGAAAGCAGCGAGGAACAGCGCGGTTCTCACGGCCGGCACGCTATCACCGGAACCCGGAGCGGGTCCGCTCCGCGACCCAGCGCGCGGCTCGGAGTGGCGAAATCGTCGCTGCTGTCTTCAGTGCCGTGCAGTACCCTTGCGCACAAGCTAAACGGGCCAGCGCTGTCCCCACTGAGATGAGAGCGGGGAGACCTCCGATGACCTCTATCGCCGGCACCCAGCCGCTCCGGTCCGCGGAGGGCCTCTACGACCCCGCTTTCGAGCACGACGCCTGCGGGGTTGCGATGGTCGCCACGCTGACCGCGCAGCCCAGCCACGACATCATCGCCAAGGGCCTGGTGGCGCTGCGCAACCTGGACCACCGGGGGGCCACTGGCTCGGACCCGAAGACGGGAGACGGCGCCGGCATCCTGCTCCAGGTGCCCGACGCGTTCCTACGCGCCGAGGTGGACTTCGAGCTTCCCCGCGCCGGGGCGTACGCGGTGGGCAACGCATTCCTGCCGACGGAGCCGGACCTGTGCGCCAAGGCGAAGGCGAGCATCGAGCAGATCGCGGCCGAGGAGAAGCTGACCGTGCTCGGCTGGCGGGTCGTGCGCACCGACGACTCCTCGCTCAGCGACCTGACCCGGTCGAACATGCCCTACTTCGAGCAGCTGTTCGTGACCGCCAAGGGCGCCCCGTTGCAGGGCATCGCCCTGGACCGGCGGGCGTACTGCCTGCGCCGCCGGGTGCAGCACGAGGTGGGGGTCTACTTCGCCTCGCTGTCCGGGCGGACGCTGGTCTACAAGGGGATGCTGACCACCGAGCAGCTCGAGCTGGTCTATCCCGAGCTGAACGACGAGCGGATGGCGAGCGCGCTGGCGATCGTGCACTCGCGGTTCTCCACCAACACCTTCCCGGCCTGGGAGCTCGCCCACCCCTTCCGGATGATCGCCCACAACGGCGAAATCAACACCGTCAAGGGAAACCGCAACTGGATGCGGGCCCGGGAGGCCCTGCTGAACAGTGACGTCATCCCCGGCGACCTGGAGCGGTTGTTCCCGATCTGCACGCCGGACGCGTCGGACTCGGCGTCGTTCGACGAGGTCGTCGAGCTGCTGCACCTGGGCGGCCGGTCCCTGCCGCACGCGATGCTGATGATGATCCCGGAGGCGTGGGAGAACAACGACTCAATGCCGCACCCGCGACGGGACTTCTACGCCTTCCACTCCTGCCTGATGGAGCCGTGGGACGGTCCGGCCGGGGTGGTCTTCACCGACGGAACCCAGATCGGGGCGGTGCTGGACCGCAACGGCCTGCGGCCGGGGCGGTACTGGGTCACCGACGACGGGCTGGTGGTGCTGGCCTCGGAGACCGGGGTGCTCGACATCCCGGCCGAGAAGATCGTGCGGAAGGGCCGGCTGCAGCCGGGTCGGATGTTCTTGGCCGATCTGAGCCAGCACCGGATCATCTCCGACGACGAGATCAAGGCCTCGCTGGCGGCGGCCGCTCCGTATGGGGAGTGGCTGCTGGCCGGGCGGATGCTGCTCTCTGACCTGCCCGACCGCGAGCACGTGGTGCACACCCACGCCTCGGTCACCCGGCGGCAGCAGGTGTTCGGCTATACCGAGGAGGAGCTGCGGCTCATCCTGGCCCCGATGGCCTCCGGTGGCGCCGAGCCGATCGGGTCGATGGGCACCGACACCCCGATCGCCGCGCTGAGCGACAAGCCACGGCTGCTCTTCGACTACTTCTCCCAGCTGTTCGCCCAGGTGACGAACCCGCCGCTGGACGCCATCCGCGAGGAGCTGGTCACCTCCCTGTGGAACACCATCGGGGCGGAGCGGAACCTGCTCGACCCCGGTCCGGCGTCCTGTCGCCGGCTGGTGTTGCCGTTCCCGGTGCTGGACAACGACGCGCTGTCCAAGATCGTCAAGATCAACCGGGAGGGCGACCTGCCCGGCTACCAGACCTACGTGGCCCGCGGCCTGTACGAGGTCAGCGGCGGGGCGGCCGCGCTGACCGCGAAGCTCAACGAGGTGTGCGCCGAGATCTCGGCGGCGATCGAGAACGGCGCCCGGATCATCCTGCTGTCGGACCGGCACTCCAACGCCGAGCTGGCACCGATCCCGTCGTTGCTGTTCACCGCAGCGGTGCATCACCACCTGGTCCGGGAGAAGTCCCGCACCCAGGTCGGCCTGGTGGTCGAGGCCGGTGATGTCCGCGAGGTGCATCACGTGGCTCTGCTGATCGGCTACGGCGCCGCGGCGGTCAACCCGTACCTCGCCATCGAGACTGTGGAGGACCTGGCCCGGCACGGGGTCTACACCAGCGTCGAGCCAGAGAAGGCCGTGACCAACGTGATCAAGGCACTCGGCAAGGGCGTGCTGAAGGTGATGAGCAAGATGGGCGTCTCCACGGTCGCCTCCTACACCGGTGCGCAGATCTTCGAGGCGCTCGGCCTGTCGCGGGAGGTGGTCGACCGCTACTTCACCGGCACCACCAGCAAGCTCGGCGGGGTCACGCTGGAGCAGATCGCCGAGGAGGTGCACAAGCGGCACCTGACCGCGTACCCGGCCGACGGGATCCCGCTGGCCCACCGGCTGCTCCCGGTGGGCGGGGAGTACCAGTGGCGGCGCGAGGGCGAGCCGCACCTGTTCGACCCGGAGACGGTCTTCCGGCTGCAGCACTCGACCCGGACCGGGCGTTACGACATCTTCAAGCAGTACACCTCCCACATCGACGCCCAGTCGGAGCGGCTCATGACGCTGCGAGGGCTGCTCGCGTTCGCCTCGGACCGGCCGCCGGTGCCAATCGAGGAGGTCGAGCCGGTCAGCGAGATCGTCAAGCGGTTCTCCACCGGCGCGATGTCGTACGGCTCGATCAGCGCCGAGGCGCACCAGACGCTGGCCATCGCGATGAACCGGATCGGCGGCAAGTCCAACACCGGCGAGGGCGGGGAAGACAAGGACCGGCTCTACGACCCCGAGCGGCGCAGCGCGATCAAGCAGGTCGCCTCGGGCCGGTTCGGGGTGACGTCGGACTACCTGACCAACGCGACCGACCTGCAGATCAAGATGGCGCAGGGGGCCAAGCCGGGCGAGGGTGGCCAGCTGCCGGGGCAGAAGGTGTACCCATGGGTGGCCAAGACCCGGCACTCCACGCCGGGCGTCGGGCTGATCTCGCCGCCGCCGCACCACGACATCTACTCCATCGAGGACCTCAAGCAGCTGATCCACGACCTCAAGTGCGCCAACCCGAGCGCCCGGGTGCACGTGAAGCTGGTCGCCGAGGTCGGGGTGGGCACGGTGGCGGCGGGCGTGTCCAAGGCCAAGGCCGACGTGGTGCTGATCTCCGGCCACGATGGCGGCACCGGCGCCGCACCGCTGACCTCGTTGAAGCACGCAGGTGGGCCGTGGGAGCTCGGCCTGGCCGAGACCCAGCAGACGCTGCTGGTCAACGGGCTGCGGGACCGCATCGTCGTCCAGGTGGACGGCCAGCTCAAGACCGGCCGGGACGTGATCATCGGCGCCCTGCTGGGGGCGGAGGAGTTCGGCTTCGCGACTGCACCACTGGTGGTCAGCGGCTGCATCATGATGCGGGTCTGCCATCTCGACACCTGCCCGGTAGGCGTGGCCACGCAGAACGCCGAGCTCCGGAAGAAGTTCTCCGGCAAGCCGGAGTTCGTGGTCAACTTCTTCGAGTTCATCGCCGAGGAAGTGCGTGAGCACCTGGCCGCACTGGGCTTCCGCACGCTGGCCGAGGCGGTCGGGCACGTCGAGGTGCTGGACACCACGAGCGCGGAGCAGCACTGGAAGGCCCACGGCCTGGACCTGCGGCCGATCCTGCACATGCCGGACCTGCCCGAGGGGGCCGCCCGGCACAACGTGACCGGCCAGGACCATGCGCTGGAGATGACTCTGGACCAGATGCTGATCGATATGTGCCGGCCCGCCCTGACCGACGGCGAGGCGGTCCGCGCCGCGCTCAAGATCCGGAACGTCAACCGGACCGTGGGCACCATCCTCGGTCACGAGGTGACCAAGGCCACCAAGGGCGAGGGCCTGCCCGACGGAACAATCGACATCACCTTCGAAGGCTCGGCCGGGCAGAGCTTCGGGGCGTTCCTGCCGGCCGGGATCACGCTGCGCCTGGAGGGCGACAGCAACGACTACCTGGGCAAGGGCCTGTCCGGCGGCCGGCTGGTGGTGCGGCCCCCTCGTACGGCCACGTTCGTCGCCGAGGACAACATCATCGCCGGCAACGTGATCGGCTACGGGGCGACCGGGGGCGAGATCTTCATCCGCGGCCAGGTAGGGGAGCGGTTCTGCGTCCGCAACTCCGGCGCGACCGCCGTGGTCGAGGGGCTCGGCGACCACGGGTGCGAGTACATGACGGGTGGGGTGGCTGTGGTGCTGGGCCAGACCGGCCGCAACGTGGCCGCCGGGATGTCCGGCGGGATCGGCTACTTCCTCGATCTGGACCGCGACCTGCTGAACACCGAGATGGTGGACGCGCTGGAGCCCTCCGCGGCGGACCTGGAGTTCCTCCGCGGACTGGTCGTCCGCCACCACGAGGAGACCGAGTCGGGGGTGGCCGAGTCGCTGCTGGCCGACTGGGCGGCCGCCGGCCCGCGCTTCACCAAGGTGCTGCCGCGCGACTACGCCCGGGTGATCGCGGCCCGGGAGCTGGCCGAGTCGGAGGGCCTCGACGACGA
>DASQUF010000331.1:0-5728 GCA_035641435.1 Propionibacteriaceae bacterium
AACCGGTTCGACACCGACGACGTGGTGTTCCGGCTCGCCAAGCTCTCCGCCACCCTGGCCATCGCCGGATGCGCGGCCAGCGCCGCGAGCGCGGTCGGCGAGTATGCCGTGCCGTTCGCGGCCTGCTACCTGGCCAGTCGGCTGATCCTGCTCGGCCTCTACCTCCGGGCCTGGCTGCACGTCTCCGACGCTCGTCCGACGATCAACGTCTACCTGACCTGCATCGCCGCGAGTGCCACCCTGTGGGCGGTGTCACTGGCCGTGCCCAGCCCCACCCGGTACGCCCTGTGGGCCGTGGCCGTGCTGGTCGACGCGCTCGGTCCGCCGCTGGCCACCCTGCGTAGCGACAAGCTGCCGCTGCACATCGAGCACCTACCGGAGCGCTTCGGGCTGTTGGTGATCCTGGTCCTCGGCGAGGCCCTGGGCGGTGTGGTCCGGGGCGTGCACGACGCGTCCTGGACCGGACCGGCGGTGATGGCTGGACTGGTCGGATTCGTCGTCATCGCGGCCCTGTGGTGGATCTACTTCGACGTCGGGGCCGACGCGAGTGCCGACGACCTCGCCGAGACCGAGGCGGCGGAGGCGGAGCCCAGCAAGGACGCCGTCGACGAGCGCCACGACCTGTTCGTCTACGGCCACCTGCCCATGACCTTCGGGATCGTGCTCGCCGGCGTCGGGCTGGAGGAGCTTGCGCTGCACCCCGACACCGCGGCGCCGTCGGCGTACGGGTGGCTGCTCGCCGGCGGAGCCGTGCTCTTCCTGCTCGGCATCGTGATGGTGGTCGGCGGCACGGCGCGCGAGTGGCGGTCGGTGTGGCCCTGGCCGTTGGCGGCACTGCCCCTGCTGCCGATCGTTGCCGCCCTCCCCGTCCTGAACAGCACCTCCTTGCTGGGCCTCTCCGCCGCCGTGCTGGTCGGGATCGCCGTGATCGGCACGCTGCAAGCGCGCCGCAAGCAGCAGTCGGAGGCCCGCCGCGCCGGTTAGGCTCGAAAGCGTGGGCTCCCTGCGACGCGACCGCTAACCGCCTGTGGCTGACCTGACCGGCTGGCACCCGGACCCGGGTGGCGCCCGCGGCCGGTTCCGCTACTGGGACGGTGCGCAGTGGTCGGCGGAGACCACCGACGACCCTCGCCAGCCTCCGCCCGGCGGCCCGTCACCCCGGCAGCCGCGACGGTTCCGCGGTTTCCTGGTGGCCGCCGTCCTCGGCGGCGTGGTCGTGCTGGTGCTGCTGGCCCTGGTCCTCCGCAACTTTCTGGCCAACGTCGGCCCGATCACCGTCGACCCGGCGCCGCCGCCCACCGTGATCGGGGACGGCTCCTCGCCCACCCCGACACCCACACCCAGCCCGACCCCGTCCCTGCGCTCCCCCAGCCCGTCACCGTCCGCGTCCCCACCGTCGTCGGCCCCGCTGGTGCCCTGCCCCCTCGGCCTCCCCGGGTTGCGGGCGCCGCACCCGACGGACGGCCGGGTGTACGGCGGCAACCTTTCGTTCCCGGCCGAGCCCAGCTACCGCCCCGCGACCGAAGAGCCCCGGATGACCTTCGCCTACGACGTCATCCAGCAACAGCTTCCGGTCAGTGCCGCACCCGCCTGGATCGCTCAGCTGGCCGTCGGTCAGCTGCGGGCCGAGAGTGGCTTCGTGAACGACGCCAGCAACACCGCCGAGAGCCTGATGCAGTGCCTGATGACCGGGCCGATGTACGACCCGTATGAGCCCACCCGGGTGAACCGGCGCAGCGAGGCCACAACGGTCAGCGGCCGATCCAGCTGGCTGATCGAGGCCGACGTGTCGGTGGCCGAGCCGGGGCTGGCCTTCTCGGGCGACCGGGTGATCGTGGTCGTCGTCCCCGACGGCGACAACTGGGGCTTCTTCTTCGGCGCCGCCCCGATCGGCGACATCGGGCTCAACCAGGTGGTCGACCGGTCCGTGGCCGCCCTCGAGGCACACTAGGCGCGGACGCCAGAGCCTGCCGGCGTGTGCAGCGAACGCTCAGGCGGGAACGGCGCTTTCCACACTCGGCTCGACGATCTCTTCGGCGATCACCGACATCGACTCCAGCAACGGCGCGCCGAAGGTGGTGGCCATGGCCACGTCCCCGGCGTCCCGCCCTCGACCGATGAGCACCCGCCCTTTGCGTCGCGCGTTGTTGCGCGGGTCGAAGGTCCACCACCGGTCGCCGAGGTAGACCTCCATCCAGGCCGCGAAATCCATCGGCACGCCGAGCGGCGGCACCTCGATCTCGGGCAGGTAGCCGAACACGTAGCGCGCCGGGATGTTCAGGGCCCGGCACAGGGAGACGGCGAGATGGGTGTAGTCCCGACACACCCCGTACCCGGAGGTGTGCACATCCGCCGCGGTGCTCTGCGGCGTGGAGCTGCCGTAGGAGAAGGTCAGGTGGTCGTGCACGTAGTCGCAGATGGCCTGCACCCGCCGGTAGCCGGGCGGCAGAGTGCCGAACCGGCTCCACGCCTCGCGGCCCAGCACGTCGGGTAGGCAGTAGCGGCTGGGCAGAGTGAAGATCAGCGTCTCGTCGGGCAGCTTGTCGGCGGGCAGCTCAGGGGCGTCCTCGTCGACCTCTTCCACCACGTCCGGGACGTCTACCGTCGCGCGGTAGGTGATCACCGAGCGCCCGGCCGGGATGGTGACCCGGCGGCACGGGTTGCCGTAGAGATCGGCGTAGGTCCGGGTGGTGACGTCGGGCTGCATGGACCACTCGGCCTCGACCACCTCCGCCACCTGGTCGGCGACCGGCTCGACCTGAAAGACTGCGGCGACGTCGAACGAGGAACGATGGACGAAGTCGCAGCCGACGGCGAGCCGGCGGCTCACTGCGGCGGAGGCGTCGGGGAGGTCGGGGGCGTCGGGGGCGTCGGGGAAGTCGACGGCGTCGGGGCAGTCGGAGTCGTGGGAGAGGTCGACGGCGGCTCCTCCTGCTGTGAGGCGGTCGAGCTCTTCACCGAGTCAGCCACCGCATTCACCACGCCGGCGACCGGGTCGGGCAGCTTCTGGGCGCTCTGCTTGACCGTGTCGCTCAGGTTCGCCACCGTGTCCTGCACCTTGGGCGAGTTGATGAACTCCTGGGCCTGCCCGCGGATCTGCTCGAACCGGGTCCGCCCGGCCTTGGTGCCGAGCACGTAGCCGATGCCGGCCGCTGTGGCCGCAACGAGGACAGTCTTCAACTTCATGGCAGCTCCTAGAGAGGCAACGGGGCAAGTCGGGAAGAGTTTACGACGTAAGCGATCGGACGGCGAGGGCGGGTCCACGCGCGAAACGCGACGGTTACGTGGGTTGGTGACCGATCAAGATCACCGAAGAAACCGCCGACGGACTGCGGAAATTCGGGTAAGTGTCCTGCAGTTTGTCGACAGTTTCCGACAAAGGAACAGGAGGAGAGCAGGGCGATGGCGGTGCGACGGATCGAGGCGCGCGGCCCGGCTCCGGTCGAGGAGGTCTGGGACCGCTACGCGACCCTCGCCCGGTGGCCGGAGTGGTCGCCCCAGATCAGCCGGGTCCAGGCCAGCGCCGACCAGCTGGCGCTCGGCGTACGTGGCACCGTATACGCGGTCGGCGTGGTCCCGCTCCCGTTCACGGTGACCTCCTGCCGCCCCGAGGCCCGCACCTGGAGCTGGCAGGTCCGGCTGGGACCGGTGACCCTCGACCTGGACCACGCCGTGTACGCGGCCGGGTCGGGCTCGCGGAGCACCCTCTCGCTCGCCGGACCGGCGCTGGTCGTGGCCGCGTACGCGCCGCTGGCTCAGCTCGCGCTGCGCCGGCTTTGTGCGGACGCCGCCGTCACTGGTTGACGTCGTCGTTCCAACGCGGGTCGTTGTCGTAGGCATCGTTGCGCTCCTCGACCCGCTGCAGCGCGTGTTCGGCCTCCTCGCGGCTGGCGTACGGGCCCAGTCGGTCGGTCGCCCGGCCGGCCTTGTTGTCCCGCACCGCGGTCTTGGTCTTGAGGTCGTACCACCATTGATCGTCCGCCATCGGTTGCTCCCTTTCCTCGACTTCCGACGCTACTCCTGGCTCTGGTCCTCTAGACTTGGAGCCGGACGAGTCGGCCAGGCGATCGCGGTCCCACCTGGTGGGGCCGAGGAAAGTCCGGACTCCGAAGAGCACGGTGGTGGGTAACGCCCACCCGGGGTGACCCGCGGGACAGTGCCACAGAAAACAGACCGCCCCTCGCAGGAGGGGTAAGGGTGAAACGGCGGTGTAAGAGACCACCAGCACCCCAGGGGACTGGGGTGGCTCGGTAAACCCCACCGGGAGCAAGATCACAAGGACGCGTCCGCGCGTCTGCGGAGGCGCTCGAGGGCTGCTCGCCTGAGCCTCCGGGTAGATCGCACCAGGCTGCTGGCAACAGCAGTCGCAGATGGATGATCGCCATCCCGCCTCGGCGGGATACAGAATCCGGCTTACCGGCCGGCTCGTCCCCCAACACCGCTTCGGCCTGCGGTTTCAGGCCTCACCTCCCTTCGCAGTCCCTCCAGAGTCCCTCGGAGTCCTGAGGACGGCATCGATGGCCTCGCGAGTCCGGTCGTCACTGTCCAGCCACTAGTGGCTAGAGCAGTCCAAGGTCTCGGCGGCGGAGGCATGTCCCAGCCGGGCCTGAACTGTAATGACGGACTCCCCGTGGCGGAGGAGCAGCGAAGCGTAGTAGGCCGCAGGTCGTGGCATCTGACCGATGCGGCAGCCCGGCCGCTGTCGCATCGGAATCCAGACGGCTCGCGAGAACCCGGCCAAGGTGGGCGGCCAGCGCGACCACGACCACGCCCGGAAGTGGCACTGTGCGGGCCAGGATCGTGAGTCCTTGGCCGGGGACCTGGGAGAGCTGCCGGTCGACGCGCAGCACCTTCCGCAGGAAGTCGATCCGGTCGACTGTGAGGCCGAGCAGCTCACCCTGTCGTAGCCCTGTGCCTGCCGGCGTGGTGACGAACGCCCGCCAGCGCGGAGACGCTGACGCCTCCAGCGACGTACGGCTTTCGTGGCAAGCGGCTCAATCCGTTTTGGCGTCACCTTCGGCAGCCGGGTCGACTCGCAAGGGCTGGCAACGATCCTGCGGTCGCGGATCGCGGCCCGGAAGATCCCCGAGACACGGCCGTGGACGACGGCAACCCTAGACGGTGCCAGCGCCGGTTGTCCGTTCGGCTGGCCAGTGGCGAGCCGTCTGACCCAGGCCTGGATATCGCTGGGCATGATCGAAGCGAGCGTCACGATCCCAAGGTTGGGTAGGCGTGCCGGCGCAGCCCCGACTCGACCAGCACCTGGAATATGGGAATTGGCGCTGACGCCACTTCTCAGATTTCGGTATCTGGCCTGACAGCTTAGAGATTCTACCGGCTGCCGCCCGCGCGCCGCGCGTCCTCGTCAGCGTCTGCGGTCCCGACAGGAACGTCGTCCTTGTAGGCGGGATCAGGCTCGATGCTGCCGCCCGCGCGCCGCGCGTCCTCGTCAGCGTCTGCCGTCCCGACCGGAACGTCGCCCGCGTAAGCGGGATCAGGCCCGCGCGATTCGCCGAGGTCGACAATGGGCACATCGTCGGGATCAGGAGAGTTCTCTCTGCCGACCGCTGATGGGACCACGTTTTGACCAAACGCCGGGCTGCTGCTCATGGCGCTCATCTCCTTTGGGTGCTTGTACTCAGGCTACTCGTGGCGGCCACACCCCCGCCTCGGGGGCAGTCTGATCGCGGCGGTGCGGGCCGGGTACGAGCGCGGCAAGGGCAGTCTG
>DASQUF010000332.1:0-2875 GCA_035641435.1 Propionibacteriaceae bacterium
GAGGAGAACGGGGCGCTGGTGGGGGGGTTCGAGGAGGTCACCGCCCGCGGTCACGGAGACACTCATCTACGCCTTCGCCCGGTGCAGGGCGACGATGCCGCCAGACAGGTTGCGCCACTCCACGTCCCGCCAGCCACTCGCGCCGATGAGCGCGGCCAGCCCCGGCTGGTCCGGCCAGGCCTGGATGGACTCGGCCAGGTACTCGTACGCGACCGGGTTCGACGAGATCACTCGGGCGATCCGGGGCAGCGCGGCCATCAGGTAGTTCAGGTAGACGACCTGGAACGGCTGCCAGGTCGGGGTGGAGAACTCGCAGACGACCAGGGTGCCGCCCGGCCGGGTGACACGACGCAGCTCCCGCAGGGCGGCGGCCGGGTCCTCCACGTTGCGGAGCCCGAAGGAGATGGTCACGGCGTCGAAAGCCGCGTCGGCGTAGGGCAGCCGGAGGGCGTCGGCGGCGATGAAGCTCAGCGCGGGACGGCGTCGCCGCCCGACCTCGAGCATGCCGAGGGACAGGTCGGTGGGCACCACCGTCGCCCCCGCGTACGCGAACGGCTCGCTCGAGGTGCCGGTGCCGGCGGCGAGGTCGAGGATGCGCTGCCCCGGCTGCGGGTCGACGGCCTCGACGGTCCGCCGGAGCCACGCCCGGTCCTGGCCCAGGGAGATGACGTCGTTGACCAGCTCGTAGCGCGCGGCCACCCGGTCGAACATCGCCGCGACCTCAGCGCGCCGCTTGTCCAACGTCGCGCGGGTCGCCGACTCGCTCTGCTCTGACCTGCGCACGTCCCTAACCCTGCCACCCACCACTGACACCCGGCCGGATCGTCCGGCCCGGCGTCAGACCTCGGCGGACCCGACCGGTGGGACGGTCGGCTTGTCCGAGAGGTTGTCCTTCGGCTCGACGCTGACGCACAGCCAGTCGGCTCCGGCGACGTCGCCGGAGAAGAAGACCTTGACGGCGGGTTCGCGGTCGGTGATCTGGGTGTCGCGGGTGATGCTGGTCGCGACCACCCACTTCGGTTCCGGCCCGTCCATGGTCCACAGCTGGTAGCGCTTGTCCCGGCCGGGGTCGGGCAGGTCGGTGCCGATGAACTGGGCGCGGTTGAGCTCCTCGGAGACGACGAACGTCGCCTTTCCGCCGCCCTTCATGTCCGTGGTGGTGAACTCGACATCGGGTGCCGCATAGAGCTGTTGCTCGAGGCTGATCTGGGCGACCTGGGCCTGGCGGTCCTGGACCAGGGTGTAGATCACCCCGCCGAGTCCGAGGGCGAGGGCGAGCATCGCGGCGACCAGGCCGCTCAGGATGCGGGTCCGGCGCCGTTGCCGGCGCACGGCGACCTCGTCCACCGGCGGCTCGGGCTCCGGCTCCTCCGGCACCTGCGACTCCGGCAGCGCCCGACGCGGACCGCTCGACGGCACGACCCGCAACGCATGCTCGCCGGGGCGGCTCCCGTTCATGCCGGCCGGGTGTCCGGTACCGGCGTCGGAGTCTTCGGCCGGCAGCTGCGGGGTGTTCTGGATGGCGGCCATGACCTTGTCGCGCAGGCTCAGCGGTGGCGCGGCCAGGCTGAGCAGGGAGAGCTGGGCGGCGGTCTCGCAGAAGTCGGCGACCTCGTCCTGGCAGATCTCGCACGTCGCCAGGTGGGCTTCGAACTCGGCGAGTTCCGCGGCGTCGAGGGCGTTCAGGGCGTAGGAGCCGGCGAGCTCATGAATCTCGCTCATGACTCGACACCTCCCAACGCTTCACCAAGGCGCCGCAGCCCGTCCCGGATCCGGGTCTTGACCGTTCCCAGGGCCAGGTTGAGCTTCGTGGAGATCTGGCTCTGGGTCAGCCCGTCGTAGTAGGCGAGCTGCAGGGCCTCCCGCTGGATCGGGGTCAGCGTCGCTATCGCCCGGCGGACGCGTTCGACGTCGTACTTCTGGGCGACGCTGTCCCAGACCTCGTCGCTTTCGCGGTCGAGGTCGATGACGGCGTAGCGCTCGTCGCGGGCGACCTCGCTGGAGACCGACCGGACCCGGTCGACGGCTCGGCGGTGGGCCATGGTGGCGATCCAGGCTGCCACGCTGCCCTTCTCAGCGGCGTAGCGGGGGGCCTGCCTCCAGATCTCGACATAGACCTCCTGGGCCACTTCCTGAGCGTGATCGGCGGACCGGAGGATCCTGAGCACGGTCCCGTAGACCCGGCGTACGGTCAGGTGGTAGAGCTCGTCGAACGCTGCCTGATCCTGGGCTGCGCACCTCGTCATGAGATCGACCAGGTGGGCGGCTGCCAGGTCCGGCGCAGGGAGCTCCTCACCGCGGCCGGGCCGGGGGTGTCCCCCTCGGTCGGACTGCGGTGAAAGATCCACGAAGACGACGTTCTCACGTCGCGCGGCCTCTGACTAGAATCTGGACAGTAGAACGTCTGGACCTTTCCCAACTTGTTTCGAACGGGGCCCCGGGGGTACCTAGCGATCCTCTATTCGGTGCCGCACCCCGTTGAGGATTGGGTCCGGTTATCGATCTTTGCTTCCGAGAAGAGAAGTATTCTCGGCTATGTAAGAAACCCCGGTCAGAGACCGCAGATTTCCTCGTCCGATACCGACGGTCGGTGACCTTTTGGCGCCGAGCGGTCTGGGCTGCGTCAGATCTTGGCGGCGGCCAGCCCGTTCGTCGTGGGTGTCTCCGGCGTGCTGCCGGCCGGCTCCAGCGGACCGACCGCCGTTGCCGACGCAGGGCGAGCTCGTCGACCGGCGCCGACTCCGGTTCGTCCGTGACCGAGCCGGACATGGCCCGGCGCGGGTCACTCGGCCGCACGGCGCGTAGCGCTTCGACGGTGGAGCGGCTGCCGTTGGTGGAGACCGCCGCGCTGGTCGGCGCGGCTTCGCCGTCCGCG
>DASQUF010000333.1:0-3126 GCA_035641435.1 Propionibacteriaceae bacterium
CGGGCCGAGGACTACGCCGCGGCGTTCGGCGCCACGGTCTCGGAGCTGGTCGAGGTGTCAGACCTGGACGGCGGCATGGGCGTGCCGATGCGGATGAAGGGGATGGCGATGGAGATGGCCGCGGCCGACAGCTCCTTCGCGTTCGAGCCGGCCCTGCAGACGGTCACTGGGAACGTCACCGTGCGTTTCACGCTGGCCTCCGGGTAACCGAGGTCGGAGCCCTTCCGGTGCGGACGTAACAAAGGGAGTAACAACCAGCCGATAGATTCGCGGCATGTTCGCCAAGGTGCTGGTGGCCAACCGAGGAGAGATCGCGGTGCGGGCCTTCCGGGCCGCATACGAGCTGGGGGCGGCGACCGTCGCGGTCTACCCGTACGAGGACCGCAACGCCGTGCACCGGATCAAGGCGGACGAGGCGTACCAGATCGGGGAGCGCGGACACCCCGTCCGGGCCTACCTGGACATCGACGAGATCATCCGCGCCGCCCGGCAGTCCGGGGCTGACGCGATCTACCCCGGTTACGGATTCCTGAGCGAGAACCCCGACCTCGCCCGAGCCTGCGCGCAGGCGGGCATCGCCTTCATCGGCCCGCCGGCCGACGTGCTCGAGCTGGCCGGCAACAAGGTGCGGGCGCTGGCGGCGGCCCGCGCGGCCGGCATTCCGACCCTCAAGTCCACACCGCCCTCGGCGGACCTCGATGCGCTGGTCGCCGGGGCGGACGAGATCGGCTTCCCGGTCTTCGTCAAGGCCGTCGCCGGCGGTGGCGGTCGGGGTATGCGCCGGGTCGACGAGCCGGAGGCGTTGCGCGAGGCCGTCTCGGCGGCGATGCGCGAGGCCGAGGGCGCGTTCGGCGACCCCACGGTGTTCATCGAGCAGGCCGTCGGCCGGCCTCGGCACATCGAGGTGCAGATCCTGGCCGACACCCAGGGCACCACGCTGCACCTGTTCGAGCGGGACTGCTCCATCCAGCGCCGGCACCAGAAGGTGATCGAGATCGCCCCGGCACCGCACATCTCCGACGAGCTGCGGGCCGCGCTCTGCGCCGATGCGGTCAAGTTCGCCGAGTCGCTGGACTACTCCTGCGCCGGCACCGTGGAGTTCCTGGTCGAGACTTCAGGCCCGCGGGCCGGCCAGCATGTGTTCATCGAGATGAATCCCCGCATCCAGGTCGAGCACACGGTGACCGAGGAGATCACCGATGTCGACCTGGTCCAGGCCCAGATGCGGATCGCCTCGGGGGAGAGCCTGGCCGACCTCGGGCTGAGCCAGGACAAGCTCCGCATCAACGGCGCCGCGTTGCAGTGCCGGATCACCACCGAGGACCCGACCAACGGGTTCCGCCCGGACACCGGGACCATCACCGCCTACCGCTCGGCGGGCGGGGCCGGCGTACGCCTGGACGGCGGCACGGCCGACGTGGGCGTGGAGATCAGCGCCCACTTCGACTCCATGCTGGTCAAGCTGACCTGCCGCGGCCGCACGTTCGAGGCGGCGGTGGCCCGGGCGAAGCGCTCGCTGGCCGAGTTCCGGATCCGCGGGGTGAGCACCAACATCCCGTTCCTGCAGGCCGTGCTGGAGGACCCGGACTTCGTCGCCGGAGACATCTCCACCGCCTTCATCGAGCAACGGCCGGAGCTGCTGACCACCCACGCGCCGGCCGACCGGGGCACCAAGCTGCTGCGCTGGCTGGCCGAGGTGACGGTGAACAAGCCGCACGGTGAGGCGCCCACCCGGCTCGATCCGGGAGTCAAGCGCCCGGCCGGGGTGGACCTGACTGTGCCCTCGCCCAAAGGCTCCCGGCAGCGGCTGCTCGAGCTCGGCCCGGAGGGGTTCGCCGCGGACCTGCGGGCCCGGACCAACACCGAGGTCACCGACACCACGTTCCGGGACGCCCACCAGTCGCTGCTGGCCACCCGGGTCCGGACCAAGGACCTGCTGCGGATCGCCCCGTACGTCGGCCGGATGACGTCCCAGCTGCTGAGCGTGGAGTGCTGGGGTGGGGCTACGTACGACGTGGCCCTGCGGTTCATCGCCGAGGACCCCTGGGAGCGGCTGGCCGCGCTGCGCTACAACATGCCCGGGCTGTGCCTGCAGATGCTGCTGCGCGGCCGTAACACGGTGGGCTACACGCCCTACCCGACCAAGGTCACCACCTCGTTCGTGGCCGAGGCGGCCGAGGTGGGCATCGACATCTTCCGCATCTTCGACGCACTGAACGACGTCGAGCAGATGCGGCCGGCGATCGAGGCGGTCCGGGAGACCGGCTCGACCGTCGCCGAGGTCGCGCTCTGCTACACCGGCGACCTCACTTCGCCCAAGGAGGACCTCTACACCCTCGACTACTACCTCAAGCTGGCCGAGAACATGGTCGGCGCGGGCGCCCACATCCTGGCCATCAAGGACATGGCCGGGCTGCTCCGGCCGTACGCGGCCCGCCGGCTGGTCACCGCGCTGCGTGAGAACTTCGCCCTGCCGGTGCACCTGCACACCCACGACACGGCCGGCGGACAGCTGGCCACCCTGCTGGCCGCGGTCGACGCCGGGGTGGACGCGGTCGACGTGGCCTCGGCGCCGATGGCCGGGACGACCTCCCAGGTGCCGGCGTCGGCCCTGGTCGCCGCGCTGGAGAACAGCGAGCGGGCCACGCACCTGGACCTGCGGGCGGTGATGGACCTGGAGCCGTACTGGGAGGCGGTGCGCAAGGTGTACGCGCCGTTCGAGTCGGGGCTCCCGGCCCCGACCGGCCGGGTCTACGACCACGAGATTCCCGGCGGGCAGCTGTCCAACCTGCGGCAGCAGGCGATCGCGCTCGGGCTGGGGGAGAAGTTCGAGCAGATCGAGGCCATGTACGCCGCGTCCAGCCGGATCCTCGGCCGGCCGACCAAGGTGACGCCGTCGTCCAAGGTGGTGGGCGACCTCGCTCTGCACCTGGTGGCGGTGGGCGCCGACCCGGACGAGTTCGCCGCCAACCCGCAGAACTACGACATCCCCGACTCGGTGATCGGCTTCCTCAGCGGCGAGCTGGGTGACCCGCCCGGCGGCTGGCCGGAACCGTTCCGAACCCGGGCGCTGCAGGGGCGTACGGTCAAGCTCCGCGACGAGGAGCTCGCCGAACCCGACTCCGC
>DASQUF010000334.1:0-5401 GCA_035641435.1 Propionibacteriaceae bacterium
GGGTATCGGACGGTTCTCGCATCATGGCCGGGTTCCTCGGTCCTGGGGAGCAGGCCGTTCGGCTGCTCGGTCATCCCTTCGCGGCGCCGTCGGCGGGCAGGTGCCGCCGGGGCCGCATGATGGGGTTCGCCGACGTTGGGATCGACGGTCGGTCGGGGTCAATCAGAAGCGTCGACCACGCCGCGCAACAGCGCGGGGGTCATGACCTGCACGGCCTCGCGACCGACCGTCGGGATCGGGGGTCTCATGCCGCTGCCCCTGCCGGTGGCCTGGGCCGGTGCAGCGCGCGGACGTGGTGGTCACGCAACGCGTAGAAGACGAACTCGGTCTGTTTGCGGGCCGCGGCGACGGTACCGATGTTCTTCCCGCGCCGGTCCGCGACTCGGTCCTTGAGCACGCCGACCGGGGTCCGCGGGGAGAGCGTCTTGACCGACTCCACCGCGGCCCAGCGGACCAGCCGGGAGCCCTGTTTGGTGATCCGCCCGCGGTGCACGTGAGTGTCGGACTCATGATGCTTGGGGGTCAGCCCGGCCCAGCACGCCAGCTGTGCGGCGGTGCGGAACCGGCCGATGTCGCCGACCTCGGCGAGGAACACCGCTGCCAGGATCGGCCCGACACCGGGCAGCTGCTGCCACGCGACAAAGCCCGGATCCGCGGCCAGCCGACACGACGAGGCGGCGACCGCCGAAGAGACCGACTGGCCCCAGAATCCTCGCCCTCTGGCCGGACGGGACTGAAGCCGCTTCCAGTCGGGTGTCTGCAGCCTGAGCGACCTCGTGCACCCTGGGTCCAAGGAACGCATCGCCTTGACCCATCGTCGATGAGAGCTAATCTCATATGTGAGTAACTCTCTGAGGGGGCGTCATGTCGAGTCTGCGGGAACGCAAGAAGCAGCGCACACGTGAGGCGATTCAGCGCGAGGCACTGCGTCTGATCATGGCCCAGGGCTATGACGCCACGACGTGCGAGGAGATCGCGGCGGCGGCGGAGGTATCCCCGGCAACGCTGTTCCGCTACTTCGCAACCAAGGAGGACATAGTCCTGCAGGACGTCTACGACCCGTTGATCGCCCGGGCGGTCCTGGCCCGCCCGGCCCGCGAGTCACCGCTGACCGCCGTACGGCGGGGCTTCGCCGACGCGCTGGCCGAGGTTTACCAAGCGGACCTCGAGACGATCCGCCAGCGCACCGCCCTCATCCTCTCCGTGCCCGCACTGCGGGCCCGCTCACGCGAACAGCAGGAAAGCCTCGTCGCTTACCTGGCCGATGCCCTAGCCAAGCGGACGGCGGGGAGCGGCAACCACCTCGACGTCGAGGTGGCCGCCGCGACCTGCGCCGCCGCGGTCGGTGTGGCCGTCGAGCGGTGGGCGCGGGAGGGCGGCGACCTGCCCGCCCACGCCGATGCGGCCTTCGCGGCCTTGGGTGAGCTGACCAGAGGGGCCCGCCGTTGAGCGCTCCCCTGGTCACCGTCCGTGGCGTGTCGAAGCGCTACGGCACCGTCGTCGCGGTCGATAACGTCACCGTGGATGTCCGGCCCGGTGAGGTGTACGCCCTGGTCGGTCTCAACGGTGCCGGCAAGACCACCCTGATCCGCATGCTGCTCGGAATGGTTCATGCCACCGCCGGGCAGATCGAGGTGGTCGGGCGCCCGGTCACCGACCGCTCGGTGTGGTCGCAGGTTGGCTACCTGGTGGAGAGCCCGTCGGCCTACCCGGAGCTCACCGTGCGGGAGAACCTTGAGGTCACCCGCCGGCTACGCAAGATTCCTGACCGGGCACCGGTCGAGGACGCCATCGACCTGTTCGGACTGCGCCCCTACGCCGATCGTCGCGCGCGGACGCTCTCCCTCGGCAACGCGCAGCGGCTCGGTTTGGCCAAGGCGCTGTTGCACCGGCCGTCCCTGCTCGTGCTCGACGAGCCGGTCAACGGCCTCGACCCCGCCGGCGTGGTCGAGATCCGCACCCTGCTGGTCGATCTTGCTCGCCGGCATGGCACCACGGTGTTCCTGTCCAGTCACCTGCTGGCCGAGGTCGCCCGGACCGCTACCCGCATCGGTGTCCTGCACCACGGCCGGCTCGTCGACGAGTTCGACGCCGGGGCCCTTGCCGCGCGCGTGCACCCTCGCCTGGAGATCGGTGCCCGCGACAGCGCCCGCGCGGGCGCGGTGCTACGCCAAGCCGGCTTCGACGTACACGACGCGGCGGGTGGCCTGATCCTGGACGACGATTGGGCGGTAAACCACCCCGAGTCCGTGGCGACGGCACTGGTACGCGCCGGTGAGCCGCCCACCCGGCTCGCCGTGACCGAGGAGGACCTGGAGAACTACTTCCTGCGGCTGGTCCACGCAACCACCACCGAGTCCCAGCAGGTGCCCGGTGTCCGGTGAGATCTCGGCAGCATTGTGGGCCGAGCTGCTCAAGGTCCGACGATCACTGGTGCCCTGGGTGAGCCTTGCGGCGTTCACGGTGGCCGGCCTGGTCGGCGGGTTCTTCATGTTCGTCCTGCAGGACGTCGGCCGGGCGCGGTCGCTCGGCCTGCTCGGCGCCAAGGCCCAATTCGCCGGCGGAACAGCGGACTGGGCCGGCTACTTCGCCCTCACCGCACAGATCACCGCCGTCGGCGGGCTGCTCGTATTCGGCCTGGTCGTCATCTGGCTTTTCGGCCGCGAATTCTCCGACCGAACCGCGAAAGACCTACTCGCCCTGCCGACATCACGCCGCGCCGTGGTCACCGCCAAACTGCTCGTCACCCTCGGCTGGTGCATCCTGCTGGCCGTCCCAGTCGTCGGCATCAGCATGCTGCTCGGCACCATGCTCGGCCTACCCGGCTGGTCTGCGGACACCGCACTGCGCGGAGTTGGGACGGTCCTCGCCACCACGCTGCTGACCGTGGCGCTCACCACCACGTACGGGCTCGTTGCCAGCGTCGGCCGGGGCTATATGCCCGCCGTAGCGGTCATGTTCGTTAGTGTCTTCGCCGCACAGGTGATCGCCGCGCTCGGCTACGGCGCATGGTTTCCCTTCTCAGTCCCCTCACTACTCAGCGGCATCGCCGGCCCAGACCAGGCCCACGCCGGCGCGGTTGGCATCACCGGCGTCCTACTCGTCGGCGTCGCCGCGAGCGCGGCTACCGTGATCTGGTGGGAGCACGCCGATCACAGCCAGTAGCGCACAAATGACGGGCCATAGAGGAACTCGATGACTGCTGGGGAATGCCACTGACCGTCGACGGCGAAGCGGAACATCGTCCTGCTGAGATCGCTGCCCGCAACGACCAGAGCACTTGTCCCTCGATCTTGCCTTGCAGCGAGGTCGCTAGGGCATCGTGCAGGCCGTCATCGCTGGCCCGTCACACTTGTTTGCATGGCCAAGTGCTCCAACCACCGTCCGAGGCCGTGGACGCGGTCCGCGGACTCCCGCAGGACGGGCCGCTGATCTGGAGCGGTCCAGGTGTCCAGGACACCGAACAGGTGCCGCTGCGCCGTCGCGAGTTCTCTGACCCGGACGATCGGCGGTGCCCCTGTCGCGGTGGTCCCCGAGGGCACTCCTGTCAGGGCCGCTGTCATGCGGTGGGCTTCAGCGACGACGTCGGAGACGATCTGGTCAGCCTTCGCCCAGAGGGCGGCGTCGCCGAGATCGAGCTCAGCGACGATGGCCGCTGCCTCCTGGTGTGCGGCACACAGTTCGGCGCCGACATCCGGCGGAGCTTCGGTGACGCTTTCCCTCCGGATGGTGTCGATCGTGCTGGTCATCACTGGCTCCTCTGCCATCGATTCGATTTCGGTTGTCAAGACCCTGGCATCAAATCGGTACTTCGGTAAGGTCCAGTTCTGTGACCGAATCTAGGACCAGTTCGCTGCGTCGGGGCGAGTTGCTGGTCCACCTACGTCGCGATGTCACGATCCCGCTGCACCGGCAGGTCGAAAGTGAGATCCGGCGCGGCATCCGCGAAGGCCGGCTTCGATCGGGCACCAGGCTGCCGTCGACCCGCGCCCTGGCCGCAGATCTTGGCCTGTCGCGCGGCGTCGTGGTAGAGGCCTACCAACAGCTGGTCGCCGAGGGATATTTGGCCAGTCGGCCAGGCGGGCGTACTGAAGTGGCCACCACGGTCGCGGCGCCGCCGGCACCCGTACAGGCCTCGTCGGTTGGCAGGCCCAGGATCGACTTCCGCTACGGCCGCCCGGACGTGTCCCAGTTCCCGCGGGCGGCCTGGCTGCGCTCGCTCCGGCGGGTGTTGAACGGCGCGCCGCACGACCGGCTGAGCTATCTCGATGGCCACGGCGCGCCCGAGCTATGCCAAGCGCTGGCGGACTACGTCAACCGGGTACGGGGCACGGCGGCCCAGCCCGCGAACGTGGTCATCTGCAACGGCTTCGCACAGGGGCTCACCCTCCTCACCCGCGTCCTGGTGGCGCACGGCCGCCGCAGGCTGGCCGTCGAGGACCCGTCAGACGGCAATGTGCGGAGCATTGCGGTGGCGGCCGGCCTTGAGGTGGTCGGCATCCCGGTCGGCGCCGAGGGCATCCGGATCGACGAGCTCGAGCGGTCCAGTCCCGACGCCGTGCTCGTCACCGCCGCCCACCAATTCCCGATCGGCGCCGTGCTCCCGCCGCGGTCCCGGGCCGCGCTGGTGGCCTGGGCCACCCGCCACGACGGGCTCGTGGTCGAGGACGACTACGACGCCGAGTACCGGTACGACCGGGCCCCGGTGGGCGCGATTCAGGGCCTCGCCCCGGACCGCGTCGTGTACGCCGGTTCGGCCAGCAAGACCCTCGCGCCCGGGCTCCGGCTCGGCTGGCTGGTGGTGCCGAGTGGCCTGGCCGGCTCCGTCGCCGCCGCCAAGCTCGCCGCGGATCTCGGATCCCCGGTCCTTGACCAGTTGGCGTTCGCCGACTTCCTCACCCACGGCGAATTCGACCGGCACCTGCGCCGCATGCGCGCGGTCTACCGGCGCCGCCGCGACGCCCTCCTCGAGGCGCTACACGAGATGCTGCCCGACCTCCTGCCGGTCGGCATCGCGGCCGGCCTACACGTGCTCACCTGGCTCCCCGACGACGTCGAGGAGGCGGCAGTCATGAACGCCGCTGCCCGACGCGGCGTCGGCGTCTACGGGCTCTCGCCCTACCGGATACACCACGACGGACCTGAGGGCCTATTGTTCGGCTACGCCGGCCTCAGCGAGCGCAAGATCACCGAAGGCATCGCGACCCTCGCCGACGTCATCAACACCGTCCGCAGAAGTCCGGCCGGCCCTATCACCGCTGGTCGCGCACGGTGAGCCCGCACTGAATGGCGAAGACGACCCGCTGTGTTGACCATCGGGGGAACAGCGGTCGGCTGTGCCGGATCGGATCGTGGTCACCGTGGGGATGGTCGGTTCTGGGTCTGGCTGTGAGATTCATAG
>DASQUF010000335.1:0-2383 GCA_035641435.1 Propionibacteriaceae bacterium
GGCGGTCGGCGGGTGAGGAGCCGTGCCGTCGCGTACGCGGCGCTGCTGGGTGGCGGCGTGCTCGCCCTGGTTGCCGGCGCTCAGGGCGTGGGCCTGAGCCAGGCCCTGCCTGTGGCCGGTCTGGCCGGCACCCTGCTGATGCTGGCATTGAAGGCTAGAGGCCGGCAGGCGGTCGGTGGTGCGCTGGCCCTGCTCGGCCTCGGCATCGTCACGGCGGGTGTGACGGTCGCGGTGGCCGACCCGGATCCCTGGCCGATCGCCTACGCGGTAGCCGGGAGCCTGGTGGCGGCCGGCGGCGTGGTGACCCTGCTGACCAGCCCGCGCTGGCCCATCCGCGTCGAGCGGTTCCAGACGCGCGACGAGCCCGCCGACCTGTGGCGGGCTCAGGACTCCGGGCTGGACCCGACGGCGGACTCCGACGATCCGGAGGACCCCGATGTGCGGAAAACGCCAGCACGAGACACAATGAGTTAGGCCGACCCAACCCCGACGGCCGTCGCGGCGGAAGTGAGGAACCATGGCAAGCACCGGTCAGCAGCCGGCTCAGGTGGTGCACCACGAGAAGCCGACCAAGCATGTCCACCACGGCCGCACCATCGCCGCCTGGACCGGTACCACGATCGCCATGGTGGCGTTCATCATCGGTGGGATCGCCGTGGTGATCCAGAACTGGCCGCTGTTCTGGGCATCCGCCGGACTGCTGGTTCTGGGCCTGATCCTGACAAAGGTGTTGCAGGTCATGGGTTACGGCGCTGACTGACGGGCGGCAGGTCGTGGGTGCACTTGACGAGATCATCTCCGGAGTCCGGGAGGACCTGGCGCAGCGCCAGAAGCTGGTGCCGCTGGACCGGCTCAAAGAACGGTGCCAGCACGTCGACCCGGCGCTGAACCCGATGCCGGCCCTGTCCGGACCGGGGGTCGCGGTGATCGCCGAGGTCAAACGGTCCAGCCCCAGCAAGGGCAACCTGGCCGAGATCGCCGACCCGGCCGCGCTGGCCAAGGACTACGAGGCCGGGGGAGCGGCCGCGATCTCGGTGCTGACCGAGGAGCGGCGGTTCGCCGGCTCTCTGGAAGACCTGGTCCGGGTGCGCTGCGCGGTGTCGGTGCCCGTGCTGCGCAAGGACTTCATCGTCACCGCCTACCAGCTCTTCGAGGCCCGGGCGGCGGGGGCGGACCTGGCGCTGCTGATCGTGGCCGCGCTGACGGACCCCGAGCTGGTCTCGCTCGTCGAGCGCGCCCGGTCGATCGGGCTGACCCCGCTGGTCGAGGTGCACACCGCCGAGGAGGTCCAGCGGGCGGTCGACGCCGGCGCGACCATCATCGGCGTGAACGCCCGCGACCTGCACACCTTGGCCATCGAGCCGACGACCTTCGCCCGGCTCGCGCCGCTCATCCCGGACGGCATCGTCCGGGTCGCCGAGTCCGGCGTACGCGGTCCGCACGACGTGATCGACCTGGCCCGAGCCGGAGCCGATGTGGTGCTGGTCGGCGAGGCGCTGGTCACCGGGCGCGACCCCCGACTCGGCGTCGCGGATCTTGTCGCCGCCGGCGCCCACCCGGCGCTCCACAAGTCCTAGAAAGTCTTCTCTTGGTCAGTGTTCTGCCGGATGCCACCGGCCATTTCGACCGGTTCGGCGGCAAGTTCGTTCCTGAGGCGCTCCACGCCGCACTGCAGCAGCTGGAGCGGGAGTTCGTCGCGGCCATGGCCGACCCGTCCTTCACCGCAGAGCTCGCGGCGCTGCTGGCCGACTACACCGGACGGCCCTCGCCCGTCACCGAGGCCCGGCGCTTCGCCGAGCATGCCGCCGGATCGGCGCCGGGGGTGCGCCCGACGATCGTGCTCAAGCGCGAGGACCTGAACCACACCGGGTCGCACAAGATCAACAACGTGCTCGGCCAGGCGCTTCTCACCCGGCGGATGGGCAAGACCCGGGTGATCGCGGAGACTGGTGCCGGCCAGCACGGGGTGGCCACCGCGACCGCGGCGGCACTGTTCGGGCTGGAGTGCACCGTCTACATGGGCAAGGTTGACACCGAGCGGCAGGCGCTCAACGTGGCCCGGATGCGGCTGCTCGGTGCGGACGTGATCGCGGTGGAGTCGGGCACCCAGACGCTCAAGGACGCGATGAACGAGGCGATGCGGGACTGGGTCGCCTCGGTGGACCACACGCACTACCTGATCGGTACCGTCGCGGGCCCGCACCCGTTCCCGCTGCTGGTGCGGGAGTTCCAGCGGGTGATCAGCACCGAGGCCCGGGCTCAGCTGCTCGACCGCTACGGCCGGTTGCCCGACGCCGTCGCCGCCTGCGTCGGCGGCGGCTCCAACGCCCTCGGCATCTTCGCGGACTTCCTCGACGACGCCGAGGTCGGGCTCTACGGCTTC
>DASQUF010000336.1:0-2577 GCA_035641435.1 Propionibacteriaceae bacterium
CCGGCGGGGACCCGACGGGGATGTCGGACATCTGGCCATCGTAGTTTGAGGCCTTAGGCCAGGATCACCGTGAACAGCGGCGGAGGCACCACCCCCCGGCGGCAGCGACGCGAAGCCTGCTCCGGCGCCATGCCCCTCAGCGCTGGGTGAACTCGTTGTGCACTGGGCCGATGCGCACGGCGGCCAGCGCGGCGAGCAGCGCCAGCACCGCCATGGCGCCAATGACCGTGGCGAAGGTCACCGAGAGGCTGGTGGTGGTACGCAGCGCCGCGAAGATCGTGCCGGAGACGCCGACGAACAGGCCGGCACCCAACGCGTCCGCCAGGTTCAGAGACGATCCGTTCCGGCCCTGCTCGGCGTCCCGGGACAGCGTCATGGTGGCCAACCCCGTACTGGACACTGACAGGCCCATGCCCAACCCGGCGAACACCCAGCCGGCCGCGACCAGGTAGTACGGCAGGGCCGGGACCAGGGCGACCAGTGCGGTCGCCGCCAGACCGATGGTCAGGGAGAGGCAGCCGAGGGCAATCAGCCGGTCCCGCCGGATCTTGAGCCAGGGCCGGGACTGCAGCCACGAGCCGGTGGTCCAGCCGACACTGCCGATCGTGAGCGCCGCGCCCGCGAGCACCAGGGCGACCTGGCGTTCCTCCACCAGCATCAGCGGCACGAACGCCTCCGCACCGATGAAGGCCCCGGCCAGTAGCCCGCGGCACAGGATCACCGCGGGCAGGCCGCGCCCGAGCCGGGCGAAGCAGTCCGGCATCAGCCGCGGTAGCCCGACGACAAGACCGGCCAGGCCGGCGACCAGCAGGCCGAGCGCGACCCAGTCGAGGCGCTGGCCGGCCAGCTGGAGCGCGGCCGCCGCCAGGGCGACGACGCCTGCGGCCCACAGCGGGGCCGGCGATGCGACGTCGGGGTCGTGCTCGGCCGGCCGCCAGGACCGGCTGAGCTGGCGAAGGGTGGGCAGGATCAACAGGCCGCCGCCGATCACCAGTGGCACCACGGCGTAGAAGACCCAGTGCCAGCTCAGCGTCTCGGTCAGCCAGGCCGACACCGGCGGGCCGACGAACGACGGCAGGATCCACGCGGTGGAGATGAAGGTGAAGACCCGGGGCCGCTGGGTGACGGAGTAGACCTGGGCGACCAGGACGAACACGGCGGTGTTCATCAGGCCACTGCCCAGCCCCTGGACCAGACGGCCACCGACGAGCTGGAGCATGTGCGTGGCGGACCCGGCGAGCAGCAGCCCGACGACGAAGACCACCATGCCGATGACCAGCGGTCGGACCGGGCCGAGCCGGTCGCTCAGCCGGCCGGCGACGACCGTCGCGAACAGCATGCCGATCACGAACAGTGAGAACGACCACGCGTAGTAGGTCAGGCCGTCGAGATCGCGGGCGGCCACCGGCATGGCCGTGGCTACCGCGATGACCTCGAAGGCGATGGCCACGACGTTGATGCAGATGCCGATCGTGAGCCGCCGCTGCGCGACGGAAGCAGCGGCATCCACGCGCGGTTCGACGGTCTCTGACACGGGCATGCCCCCAGTCCATCACCTCACCTCGACTTGAGGTCAAACCGATTCCGGGCTCAGCCGATCAGGCCGTCGCGCGGATCTGTCTAGACTGACGCGGGTGAGCGAGCAGTTGAGCCCCGGTGCCCAGACCATCGTGGACGAGCGGGTCGCCGAGCGGCCCGACCTCCGCCTCGATGAAGGTGACCACGAGCGGTTCTCCCACTACGTGCCGAAGGACAAGCTGACCGAGGCCATGGTGATGGGTACGCCCGTGGTGGCGCTCTGCGGCAAAGTGTGGGTGCCCAGCCGCGATCCCGAGCGGTTCCCGGTCTGCCCGGAGTGCCGTGAGATCTGGGAAGGCATGGAGCCGGGCGACGAGGACTAGTCCTCGTCCGTCGCGCTCAGCAGTTGTTCTGGAACAGCACCCGGGCGAGCGCGTTGGTCCGCGGCGGCTCGACCGCGCAGTTGACCTGACCACTGCTGGGGTCGGCCTCGGAGACGAAGGACCAGATCCGCTCGGCGCCGGCGCACTGCACCACCACGTCGGCGACGAGCTGGCTGGATGCGTTGTAGACCACGTACGTTCCCGGTGAGCTGAATGGCTTGCGGCTGACCGCGGCGGCGGCGTCCGGCGGCTCCGGACGGGTCAGCAGTACCCGGTGCCGCTGGCCGGCCACCAGGGCCGCGATCTTGCGGAGGGTGGCCTCGTCGGTGATCGTGCTGCCGTCCGGCGCGGTCAGCGCCGGGGTCGAGAAGTCGGTCTGCTCGCGCGTCCCCGAGGTGAGGTTGGTGCCGTCGGAGATCACCACCACCACCTCCGTCGCGCGCCGCGGACTGGTCGCGGCCCGGGTGACCCGAATCGGGTTGGCCGTCGGGCAGGTCGAGGGCGCCACCGTCGCCCCGTTCGGTGTCCCACCGGGCGGGTTCGCACTGGGTGTCGCCGTGCCGTTCCGGGTGGCCGTGCCTGGCCTACTGCTCGGGCCGGCCGAACCGTCGACGGAGGGTGATGCGCTGTCCACCGGGATCGCTGAACCGGAGGCGGTTTCGCTAGGATCGGCGGG
>DASQUF010000337.1:0-9891 GCA_035641435.1 Propionibacteriaceae bacterium
ACGTGCAGCTGGTAGGTGTTGCCGCCGTCCAGCCAGGCGCCGGTGGCATCTTTGGCCGCGCTCATGTACTGCGACCCGGCACCCACGATGGGCTTGATCATGCCGGCGGCGACGGTGATGGCCTCGAAGGTGTAGTCGGTGCGTTCGTCGAGCTGTGAGTAGTGCTCGGTCTCTTGGTCGGGGTTGAGGGCCAGCACCCGTTCCCTGTGCGCGCCGGGGTACCCGGCCGCGTTGTCGAACCGTGGCGCCACGCTGATGGTCTGCGCCATCAGGAAGCCGACCTCGGCGGCCTCGGTGAGGATCTGGGTCTGCCGTCCGTCCGGTGTGAACGGAGCACCCTTGGCGATGCCGAGCGGTTTGAGCATGGCGTGGAAGAACCGGTCCCGGTCCTCGACCGGCCCCTGGTCGATGATGTCGGCCAGCCGCTGCCAGTACTCGAAGCCGCGCGGCGCGACGGTGTCGATCGGGCGGCCCTCGGCGCGGATGATGCGGGTCTGCGGCGGGTTGTCGATCTCCGACAGCGGATAGATGCGCACCTGGGCGAGGGTGTCGATGGCCGGCTGGATGTCGCCGTCGCGGACAGCGCCGCGGACCAGATAGACCGCCCGGTTGGTCGGCAGGGCGACGACTCGGTGCTGGTCCTCGAGGAGGCGGGCGAGCCCGGGTACCGCTCGACCGCATGCTCACCCAGCTGCGCCGGGCCGGCTGGCTGGACCGCGTACGCGGGGTGCTGGTGGGTTATCTCGGCGGTTCCGAGGTGGCTCCGGTCGTTGCGGACCGGCTGGGCCACCTCGGGTGCCCGTGGTGGTCGATGCTCCGGTCGGGCACGGCGACCGCAACCTGGCCCTCCCGCTCGGCGCCGACGTGCGCCTGCGGCCCGACGGGGACACTGACACTGTCCTGACCCGGCGATAGCGTGGCCCCGACACGGACGGAAGGACTCGCATGGGCAAGTTTGCTGTCGGCGCGGAGAACGGGCTGCCGATCGAGCTGCACTACACCGACCAGGGCGAAGGTCAGCCGGTGGTGCTGATCCACGGTTGGCCGCTCAGCGGTCGATCCTGGGAGTCGCAGGTGCCGGCGCTGATCGAGGCCGGGTACCGGGTGATCACCTACGACCGGCGCGGCTTCGGGCAGTCGTCGCAGCCGTGGCACGGCTACGACTACGACACCCTCGCCGCTGACCTCGCGGCCCTGGTCGACCACCTGGACCTGCACGACGCGGTGCTGATCGGCTTCTCGATGGGCGGTGGTGAGGTGGTGCGCTACCTCAGCCGTTACGGCACCGATCGGGTGAGCAAGGTGGTGCTGGCCTCCGCCGTCCCGCCCGACCTCTTCCAGTCCGACGACAACCCCGACGGCGGCGTCGACGATGCCACGATCGAGTCGATGATCGCCGGTGTGAAGCGGGACCGGATGGCCTTCTTCGACGGGTTCATGGACAACTATTTCAGCGCCGGCAAGACCATGAAGGTCAGCCCGCAGCAGAAGGCATACGCGCTGTCGCAGCTGGCGGTGGCCTCGCCGAAGGGCACCATCGACTGCATCACCGCCTTCAGCCGCACCGACTTCCGCGACGACCTGACCAAGGTCACGGTGCCAACCCTGGTGATCCACGGCGACTCCGACAACATCGTGCCCATCGAGGTCAGCGGCCAGCGCACGGCGGCCACCATCCCCGGGTCCGTGCTCGTGGTGCTGGAGGACGGACCGCATGGGATCCTGGTCAGCCATGCCGAGGAGTGGAACGCGGCCGTGCTGCAGTTCCTGGCCGGCTGAGGGCCGCTAGCCCGGCGTCAGCACAACCTTGCCGATGTTGCGGCGCTCGGCCAGGGCGCGGTGGGCATCGCTCGCCCGGGAGAACGGGAAGACCTCGCTGACCACCGGTTCCACCCGGCCGGCCTCGAGATCGGCCAGCACGGGACGGATCAGCCGGTCGAGGTTGCCCTCGGCATTCCACCAGCTGAGCAGGTTCATGCTGGCCACGCTGCGGTTGGTGTTCAGCATCCGGGCCGCGTTCCACCACGGCATGGTGGCGGTGGGCATCCGCACCAGGCTCCGGACCAGCCCGCGCACATTACGACCGCCTTCGTCGAATGCCTCCAACAGGCCGTACATCACCAGGTGGCCGCCCGGGCGGAGCAGCCGGTAGTCCTGCCGGAAGGTGGTCGGGCCGAGCGCGTCGAGCACGAGGTCGAGACACCGGCGGTGACCGCCGAGGATGCGGCGGACCTCCTCGGCGAAGTCGGTGGTGCGGTAGTCGATCGGATGCTGCACGCCGTGGCTGCGGATCGCCTCGTGCTTGCTCGCCGAGGCGGTGCCGAAGATCTCGGCGCCGGCGTTGCGGGCCAGTTGGGTCGCGGCGATACCCACGCCGCCCGCGGCGGCGTGGATGAGCACCCGGTCGCCCCCGCGCAGGCCGCCGAAGACGTGCAGGGCCCCGTACGCCGTGGCGTAGTTGACCACGACCGCCGCCCCCTCCTCGAAGCTCAGCCGCTTCGGCAGCGGCAGCACGTTCTCCTCGGGCACCGCTACGATCTCGGCCTGGCCGCCGAACTTGGTGCCGGCCATCACCCGCTGGCCGACCTGCACCCCGGTCACGGCCGGCCCGACCGCCTGGACCACGCCGGACACCTCGTAGCCGAGCACGCAGGGCGGCTTGGGCGCGGGCGGATAGAGCCCGGCGCGGGCCATGACGTCCGCGAAGTTGACCCCGGCGGCGCGCACCGCGATGCGCACGTCGCGCTCGCCGAGCTCCGGCTCGGGCCGATCTTGCGCCTCGAGCACCTCGGGACCGCCGGAGCGCGTCTGCACCACCGCCTGCATGGGCCGACCCTACGACGCCGTTGTCAAGGCGCTTTCGGTGAGGGCGGCGGGCAAGGGCTGCGCGTGAACGACGACCAGCGAGGTCACCGCGCGGGTGAGACAGACGTAGAGGCGGCGCAGCCCGGTCACCTCGTCGGGCTCGCCGCCCACGATGGCGGCGGGCTCGAGCAGCACCACGTGGTCGAACTCCAGGCCCTTGGCCAGGGTGGCCGGCACCACGTCGAGCCTAATGTCGAAGGCCGGCGGGGTATCGCCGAGCACCTCGTACGCCACGCCAGCACCGGTCAGCCCCGCGCGAACCCGGTCCACGGCGGCGTCCGGCACGATCAGCCCGATCGTTCCCTCCCGGCTCAACATGTCCCGGGCCGCGTCGACCAGCGCCCCCTCGGCGTCGGCGACCTGAGTGACCACCAGGTCCCCCCGGTGCCGACGCACCGAATGCGGCGGGGTCAGCGTCGGGGCGATGTGCGGTAGCAGCCGGGCGGCGAAGTCGATCACCGCGCCGGGCACCCGGAAGCCGGCCACCAGCTCCTCGACCAGCGCCTCCGGGTGGCCGAGGTGGGTCAGCGACTGCGACCAGGACCGGGTGGCCCAGGGCGTGGTCGCCTGGGCCAGGTCGCCGAGCACGGTGACCGAACCGGTGCTCGCTCGGCGACCGACCGCACGCAGCATCATCGGCGACAGGTCCTGGGCCTCGTCCAGGATGACGTGGCCCAGGCTCGGGGTGCGCTGTAGCAGGTCGGCGGCCTCGTCGATCAGGATCGCGTCGGCCAACGACCAGCGGGCCGTGGCGGGAGACCGTGGGGCGGGGCGAAGCCGGATCGTCTGCTGCTCGTCGTCGCTGAGCACGCCCCCGGCCGCGGCGGCCAGGAACTCGGCGTCGGTGAGCAGTCGGAGCACCAGCTTCTGCGGGTCGAGGGCCGGCCAGACGGCGTCGGCGTATGCGCGGACGGGTCGGCTGCGGGCGACGGCGTTCTGCACCCGGTCGTCGGGGGAGTCCCCGGCCGCCTCCATTCGCAGCAGCACCTGGTGGGCGAGCCGCTGCGGCAGCATCGCCCGCCCCGCCTCGTAGCGGACGCCGCGGGCGCGCAGCTCCTCCAGGATCTCCTCGGCCAGGTAGCCGCCGACCCGCCACTGGTGGGCGCCGCGCGGTACGACCAGTGCGCCGTCGGGGCGGCCGAGGTGCCGCCAGACCGCGTTGTGCAGCACGGTCGCCATCCGGGCGTCGCCCTTGACCAGGGCCGCCGGGACGGTGTCCACGCCGCGGATCGCCACCCCGTGGGCGCCGGCGACCAGGGATGCGACCGTGGCCTGGGTGGCGTCGATCTCACCGAGTGCGGGGAGTACGTCGCCGATGTAGGACAGGAAGCTGTCGTTCGGGCCGACCACCAGCACCCCGGACCGGGCCAGCTGGTCGCGGAAGGCGTACAGCAGGTATGCCGCCCGGTGCAGCCCGACCGCGGTCTTGCCGGTGCCTGGGGCGCCCTGCACGCACAGCGACTGGGCCAGTCCGGTCCGGACGATCACGTCCTGCTCCGGCTGGATGGTGGCCACGATGTCGCGCATCGGCCCGGTCCGTGGCCGCTCGATCTCCGACTCCAGGATGTCCGAGGCGGCCAACGGCTCCGCCCGGGTCAGGTCCTCGTCCTCGTACGCGGTGAGCCGGCCGTGCGAGAAGCCGAACCGGCGTCGTCGGCGCACGCCCATCGGCTCGCCCGGCCGGGCCCGGTAGAAGGGCAGCGACATGCCGGCGCGCCAGTCGATGACCAGCGGCTCGCCGCCCGCCTCGCCGGTGACGTGGCGCCGGCCGATGTAGAGGGTCTCGTCCTGATCGGCACCCAGCCGGTCGTCGTAGTCGAGCCGGCCGAAGAACAGCGGCACCGTCGGGTCGTCCCGCAGCGCCTGCATCCGGCGGTAGAGGGTCTGCTTCAGGTGTTGGGTCGAGACGTGGTCGCCGCCGATCGCGGTCAGGCCGGCGGTGTGCTCCCGCATTCGTCGCAGGGCCTCCCGCGACTCAGCCAGATGGTCCCGCTCCGCGGCGAGGATGGCGTCGGACTCGGGCATGCAGGGACCTCCGGAGGCCGGTGGCTGGGGAGCGAGCCGAGACGCTACTCCGGTGACACCGGCACTGTCCACGGATTAACGTCCGCGACCGTGCGGCCGGGTCAGGGCCGTGGCTTTATCTACCGCGGGAGATTGGTGTCACGCGAGTCCTTGCCGGCGGAAACGTCGATCTCCGGGTTATCGTCGTCGGCCCGAGGCCGGGTTCTAAGGTGGAAGCCGTGTCCCCTGCCGAGACCGAACGCAGCTATGTCCCCGTCGACAACCCGGCCGACCGTCCGCGGACCACGCGAGAGACCGTCCGGGTGATCATGATCGACCACGACCGCACCCTGCTGTTCGAGGACAGCGACCCCGGGGTGCCGGACGCGCGCTGGTGGGTCACCCCGGGCGGGCAGATCGAGCCGGACGAGACCATGACCCAGGCGGCGATCCGCGAGGTGGCGGAGGAGACCGGGTACTCGCTGAGCGAGGCCGACCTGCGCGGACCGATCGCCTACCGGCATGTGGTGCACGGCTACTCCGACCAGGTGATCGAGCAGGACGAGGCGTTCTTCCTGGCCATGGTGCGACCGTTCGAGGTCGACATCTCCGCCCATACGCCCGACGAGCAGATGACGATCCTGCAGCACCGCTGGTGGTCCCACGACGACCTGCGGCACACCGACGAGTGGGTCTGGCCGGTCGAGCTGGTGGAGCTGTGGTCGCTGGTCGGGAAGCCCGACCGCTGGCCCGTCGACCTAGGCACCCAGGAGGAGTCGACGGTCCCCGACACCGACTGATCGGAAGGTCAGCGGGTCAGGTCGAGGTACTGCGGCTCTGGCTCTTCTCGCTCCAGCGCCGCGGCGGGCCTGGTGGGCCACGGATGTCGTGGTTCACGTACGCCGGCGCCACCGTCGAAGTCGTCGCCATGGTCCTCGTCGGGCCAGTCGAGCCCGCTGCCCGGAATCCACGGATCGTTCGGCCCCGAGCTCCGGCCGGGCCCCAGTGGATGCCGCTGGGCCTCCCGGCGCCGCAGCTCCTTGCGCACCGCTTTGCGTACGCGCTTCTTGAGCTTGTTCTTGGCCACCGCCGCTCCTCGATGCCGACTACGGCCGAGACTACGTCGGTCTCCGCCCGAGCCCGAAGTCAGTCGGCGGCGAGGGCGTCCTCGGCGTCCATGATGCGGTAGCCGTAGCCCTGCTCGGCCAGGAAGCGCTGCCGGTGGGCGGCGAAGTCGGCGTCGACGGTGTCCCGGGCGACCACGGCGTAGAAGCGGGCGGTCACCCCGGACGACTTGGGGCGGAGCAGCCGGCCCAGCCGCTGGGCCTCCTCCTGCCGCGATCCGAACGCCCCGGAGACTTGGATCGCCACCTGGGCCGAGGGCAGGTCGATCGAGAAGTTGGCCACCTTGCTGACCACCAGCAGCTCCAGCTCGCCGGTCCGGAACGCCTCGTAGAGCCGCTCCCGCTGCCGCACCGTGGTGTTGCCGGTGATCAGGGGCGCGTCCAGCCGGGCGGCCAGCTCCTCGAGCTGGTCGACGTACTGCCCGATCACCAGGGTCGGCGTGCCGCGATGCTTGTCCACCAGCTCGACGACCACGTCGGTCTTGGAGTCCGCTGTCGCCGCCAGCCGGTACCGCACGTCCGGCTCGGCCACCGCGTACGCCATCCGCTCGGGTTCGCTCAGGGTGACCCGCACCTCGATGCAGTCGGCCGGGGCGATGTAGCCCTGGGCCTCGATGTCCTTCCACGGCGCGTCGTAGCGTTTGGGCCCGATCAGGGAGAACACATCGCCCTCCCGACCGTCCTCGCGGACCAGGGTGGCGGTCAGCCCGAGCCGCCGGCGAGCCTGCAGGTCCGCAGTCATCCGAAACACCGGGGCGGGCAGCAGATGCACCTCGTCGTAGATGATCAGGCCCCAGTCCCGGGCGTCGAACAGCTCCAGATGGGGGTGCACACCGCCCCGCCTGGTGGTGATCACCTGGTAGGTCGCGATGGTCACCGGCCGGATCTGCTTCCGCGAGCCGGAGTACTCCCCGATCTCGTCCGCGGTCAGGCTGGTACGCCGGATCAGCTCGTCGCGCCACTGCCGGGCTGAGACGGTGTTGGTAACCAGGATCAGGGTTGTCGCCCGGGCCCGGGCCATCGCGGCCGCACCGACGATCGTCTTGCCCGCCCCGCAGGGCAGCACCACCACGCCCGACCCGCCGTGCCAGAACGACTCGGCGGCCTGGTCCTGGTAGGGCCGCAGGTCCCAGTCGGTCTGGTCCAGGTCGATGGCGTGCGCCTCGCCGTCCACGTACCCGGCCAAGTCCTCCGCCGGCCAGCCCAGCTTGAGCAGCACCTGCTTGAGATGCCCGCGCTCGGAGGGATGCACCACGACGGTGTCGTCGTCGACCCGGGCTCCGACCAGGCCCTTGATCTTGGCGCTGCGCAGCACCTCGGTCAGCACCGGACGGTCAGTGGTGACCAGCACCAGCCCGTGGGTGGGGTGCCTCTCGATCCGCAGCCGGCCGTATCGGTCCATCGTCTCGGCGACGTCGACCAGCAGGCCGTTGGGCACCGGGTAGCGGCTGTAGGTGAGCAGCGTGTCCACCACCTGCTCGGCGTCGTGGCCGGCGGCCCGGGCGTTCCACAGACCAAGCGGCGTGAGCCGGTAGGTGTGGATGTGCTCCGGCGCCCGCTCCAGCTCCGCGAACGGCGCGATGGCGATGCGGCACGCGTCGGCGGCCGGATGGTCGATCTCGAGTAGCAGGGTGCGGTCGGACTGCACGACCAGCGGGCCCGGCGCCGAGCCTGGCCCGGACGTCACCGGTCGGTGGTCGTGGGCTTGGGCGCGGGCTTGGGGGCAGAGGTGGTCGGCTGGTTCTCCAGCCTGACGCTGGGCGAGTCCGACGGCTCGGGGGTGGGCGTCGGGGTTGGGGTCGGAGTCGGCCGGGTCGTCGGCCGCGTGGCTTCGGTCGACTCCGGCGACGGTCGGGTGACCAGCAGCGTGGACCACGCGTCGCTCTGGTTGCCGGCCGCGTCGATCGCCTTGATCTGGACCACGTGCTGGCCGTTGTCGTCGTTGAACCAGCGCAGAGTCGCCCGGGTCTCGGCGGTGGTGGCCACCTCGTAGCCGTTGAGCCAGATCCGGTACCCGATCACCCGGCGGTTGTCGGTCGCCGCCGGCCAGCTCAGGGTCAGCTCGTCGGCGGTCACCTTGGCCGGGGAGATGGTGGTCACCGCGGCAGGCGGCTCCGCATCGGGGGCGTCGTCGGGGTCGAAGGCCGTGCGGCCCTGGTCGGTCGGCGGTGATGCGGCCCTGGTCGGCTCGTCGGACGGCTCGGGTTCCTCGACGGGAACCTGGGTCGGCGCCGTCGTGGGCAGCTTCGCGTCGACCGGCTGACCGGCCCCGGTGGCACCGGCCTGCGGGACCCGGACGGTGGCGCGACCGGAAGGCCGCGGCTGCGGCTCGTCAGCCGTGCGGGGCATGGTCATTGGGCTGGGCGAGCCCGCGACACTCGGCACGAGGTACAGCGAGGCGACGCCGAGCGAGCACACGCCAAAGACGATCATGCGTCTGATCGTCACCGCGTTCACCTCCCGAAGTCTAGTGGAGGAGACCGACGGTTCCTTCGGGTGAGGTACTACCTCGTTAGGCAGGCGTTAAGTGAAGAGGTCACGGAAGGGTCACCGAGGCGGCAGCGGGAACACCGCCGAGATCCGCGCCAGCGGAATGGTCACGACCTGGGCACTGGCCCGGTCGACCGCCCGCACCGCACCAGCCGCCAGATCCAGGGGAGCGAGCTCCCGCTCCACCGTCCGACCGTCCGCGGTGACATAGCCGACCCGGACCGCCTGGCCCTGCTCGGTCGCCGACCGCAACCGGTCCAAGGTCACCTTGGTGGCGGGCGCGGCGGCCGGCCGGTCCGCTCTCCGCGTACGCCGGTCCGGCTGCTGTAGCGCGGCGGCCAGGGCCTCGGCCGCCGCCGGGTCGACTCCGCTCGTCGTGGGCCGGGCTGGCGGCGGCACCCGCAGCCGAGCCGGCGGGCGCAGCGCCCGGCCGGCCGCGTCCTCGACCACCGGGGCGTGCCCGGCCTCCTGCAGCAGGCCCACCAGCTCCTGCTCCTCGACCGCCGCCACCAGCACGGTGGGGGAGACCTGGCGCAAGCCGAGCTCGCGGGCCCGGGGGTGCCTCAGCAGGGCCGCGGCCTGGGCCGCATCGTCGACCTGTAGCACGGCGGCCGCCGGTCCGACCCGGATGCTGCCGTGCTGTCGGCCCGCATCGTCGACAAGATAGTCCAGCGGCTGCGGCACTCCGGTCACCGAGTGCCGGGCCAGCCAATCGTGCACCTCGACGGCCGACCAGCCCCGGTCGTACGCCCGGCGCAACGACGCGGGACTGAACCGGTACACCCCGCCCGCCCCGCGGGACTCCTGGTCGGCCAGCAGCCGGAGCTCGATGGCGACCGAATGTTCGAGCGGGCCGGGAGCGACCGCGGTCAGGTCGGCCTGGATGACCACCGCGTCCACCGGCGTCGGGAACAGCTCGGCCAGATCCGCCGGCCATGGCGCATCGGGGCCGGCGGCGACGAGGGCGGCGAACGAGGAGAGGGCGTCCAGGGCCACCAACCCGAGCCAGGTCGCCTCCGGCCAGGTCCATCTGGTCACCGTGGCGGCGTCGACGGGGGTGGCAGCCAGCTGCGGTCGGTACCAGGCCAGTCCGGCGGCCACGCCGGCCTGGTCGACGATGGTCCCGGGTTCGGCTGCGGTGGCCGCTCGAAGCAGGGCGCCGCGCAGGTCGGGAGCGGCGGGGAACTCGGCCTCCGGCCCGAGGCAGTGCCCGCCGGCCGCGGTGGACCGGGCGAAGAAGCGGGGGGCCGTCCGCCAGGCCTCGGCGACGCTGCGCCACCGCTGCGGGGCCGGATCGGCCAGCCAGGCGTCGAACGCGGTGGTGGGCGACAGGCCGTCCGGCCCGAGCGCGACCAGCCGCGCGGCGTACGCGCACTCGAGGAGGAAGGACGCGTGCTCCAGACCGGTG
>DASQUF010000338.1:0-3819 GCA_035641435.1 Propionibacteriaceae bacterium
CGCGCTCTACCACCAGCGGTGGGAGATCGAGACCGCGTACTTCGAGCTCAAGTCCACCATCCTGGGCGGGCGGGTGCTGCGCGCCCGCACCCCGTCCGGAGTCCAGCAGGAGATCTACGCGCTACTGGTCACCTACCAGGCGCTGCGGATCGCGATCAGCGACGCCGTGCTGACCCGGCCCGACGTCGACCCCGACCGCGCCAGCTTCAGCATCGCGCTGCACGCCGCCCGCGACCAGGTCACCGCCGCCCGGGGCGTGCTGACCGACACCACGGCCAACGCCACGATCGATCTGGTCGGCGAACTCGGTCGTCAGGTCCTCGACCACGTCATGCCCGCCCGTCGCTCCCGGACCAACCCGCGAGTGGTCAAACGAGCGATCTCCGTCTACGCCGCGAACACCGCCCGCGGCCGAGTCCGCGCGCCCAGCCGCAAAACCGCGATCACCATCGACACCCTCAGCGCGCCGCCTTGACGAGAACGAGCACGTCTTAACTACACGGCTTTGCGCCTAATCCGAAAATCAGTCGGGGACGGGCGAGCTGGACCGACGGCTCGGCGGTGTGGGTGTGCGGAGCCGGGATGGGGTGAGGGGCTTCAGGCTGCAGGCTCCAGGGTGACCTTGTAGCCGAGGGCTTCGAGTTGGCGGACGTGATTGCGGCGCTTGCGGTCGGGGCCGGTGCGGGTGTCGTAGAACTGCGGGCCGAGGTCGTGGAACCGGGCTTGAGGGTCGGACAGCAGGTGCCAGACGATGACCAGGATCGAGCGACCGACTGCGACGATGGCCTTCTTCTTGCCCCGCCGCCGCGCGATGCGCCGATAGCGCTCGCCGAGGAAGGTGTCGGTCTTTCCTGCGGCGACGGCCGCCTCACCGAGCGCTCTGGCCAGGTAGGGATTGCCGTGCCCGGTGCTGCTGCGGCCCTTGCGCTTGCCGGCGGACTCGCTGATCAGTGGAGCGAACCTGGCCCAGGAGCACAAGTGGGCGGCGGTCGCGAACCGGCTCATGTCCAGCCCGATCTCGGCGATGATGATGTGGGCGGCGGTGGAGCCGATCCCGGGCACCTCATCGAGCTGGGTGATCGCGTGGGCGAAAGGGCGGACCAGTTCCTCGATCTTGGCTTCGACCGCGGCAATGTCGGCGCTGGTCTCATCGACCCGGGCCAGCATGGTGCCCAGCAGGAACGCGTGGTGGTCGGTGAAGTGCCCGGTGAAGGCCTCCTCCAACGCGCCGATCTTGGTGCGCATCCGGGTCCGCGCCAGCTGGGCGAGCACCTTGGGGTCGCGTTCCCCGGCCAGCAGCGCGGCCAGCATCTCGCGGCCGGAGACCCCGAAGATGTCCGAGGCGACCACGCCGAGTTTGATTTGCGCGTCCTCGAGCAGCTTCTCCACGCGGTTCTTCTCCGCGGTGCGGGTGTTGATCAGGTCGATCCGGTAGCGCGTCAGGTCCCGCAGCCGGCGGATCGGAACCGGTGGCACGAAGCTGGGCCGCAGCATCTGCCGTTCGGCGACCTTGCACAGCCACACCGCGTCGAGCTTGTCGGTCTTGGGTCGGCCCGGCAGGTGCTTGACGTCACCTGCGTTGACCAACCACGGGTCCAGCCCCACGGCTTCCAGCAGGTAGAACACTGGTTTCCAGTAATCCGACGTCGCTTCCATCACCACCCGGGTCACGCCCAGCTCGCGCAACCGGTCGGCCAGCCGCAGCAGTGAGCGTGTCATTGTCGAATGCGTGGTGATCTCCTGGGCACGGGTGCCCGGACGGTCCGGACTGGGCACCCGCACACACGCCACCAGCTCAGCCTTGCCAATATCCAGGGCGGCAACCCGTTCGATGATCTCCTCAGCGTCCTCGGTGTTCTGCAGCACCGCGTCCTCCTTCACCCGGTCGACTCGGCGGCTGTCCGCAGGAGCTGCGGGGATCAGGCGGATCTAATCCGCGTGCTCGAAGCGACACTGAAGGGCCCACAAGGCAGCTCCCAGCGCCCGACTAGACGACGACCTCATCCGGATCAAGGAAGCAACGGCGTCAGCGGGCAGCCAGCCCGATTTTCAGCCCGGAACGGGCCGCCCACCAGGGCGAACGGAGACTAGATGAACGATTCCCAGGGGTCAGTGGTCGTAGGCCAGTAGCGACCGTTTGATCGGCTGGCCGGTGTGGTCGTTGTGCCAGATCGCGGCGGTCAGGGCGAGTAATCGCTGGTAGACCCGTACGGCGACACCGGTGATGGTGTGCCCGCCGTGTCCTTCGAGATCGAGCTGCCCCTTGGCCGTGTCGAAGATCGACTCGATGGTCTGTCGGAGTGGGCGGAAGCACCGGATACCCGGTCGGGGTTGTTCGCCCCGGCGTGCCGGGCGCAGCAGCTCCAGCCCGGCCTGGTGCAGGGTGGCCTCGAACTCGCGGCCGTAGTAGTTCTTGTCCGCGATCATGACCTGGTGGTGGCGCCCGCGGAGCAGGGCGGGGTCCGCGGCCAGCACGGAGAGCAGGACCCGGCGTTCGTCGGCTTTGGCGCCGGTCAGGGCGAACCCGATCGGGAGTCCGTGCAGGGTGGCAATCAGGTGCAGGCGCAGGTGCAGGCGCAGACCCCAGAAGTAGCGCGAGTGGCTGGCGCAGTAGCCGTACTCGGCGTAGCCGGCCAGGTCCGAGCGGCGGGTGGTTTCCCGGGAACGACCGCACTCCACCGGGGTTGAGTCGACCACCCACACATCGTCGGTGCACAGGTTCGTGTCGCAGGCCAGCGTGGTGATCAGCCACTCGATGGTCGGGCCCAGCGCCCGTAGCCGCTTGTTGTAGCCGGGTTGCTGGGGCAGATACCGAAACAGATGCCGCAGGTGAACCCGGGCATGGCGCAACCAACGAGCTTCGCTGGTGAACCGCAGCAACGCCTGCATCACGGCAAGAGTGATCAGCTCGGCGTCACTGATCCGTGGCGCGATTCCGACCCGGGGCCGCCACGGTGCCCGTTCGGGCGAGGCCTTCAGCAGATCGTCGGTGCGCACGTACAGTGCCGTCGCGAGGGTGTCCAAGTCAGCGTCCACGAGAGCCTCCTGCTCATCTGGGTTTAGCACGCTGATCTTGGGCACCCTCCACCACCTACCAGCACATGCCGCGCCGCACCGACACCTTGGAATTGGTCATCTAGAGCAGACGAAGTGGTCGAGCTGCGCTGCGTACGACCCGTCCGGCTAAGCGCCGGCCCTCCTCATACGCATCAGGTGGGAGGGCCCGCGTTCTTCTCAGCGGATGCCTTCGGAGATGTACGGGGTCAGCTCACCGATGTTGTTCTGGTCGACCAGGACTGGTCCTGTGGCGATGGGCTGCTGGGCGCCCAGGACGCCCTTGTTGCGGTTGTAGAGCCAGAGGCTGTCGATTCCCATGTAGCCTTGCAGGTAGGGCTGCTGGTCGATGGTGAAGGCGACCTTGCCGTTCTGCAGCAGCGGGATCAGGTCGCTGTTGAACGCGTAGGTGGCGATCTTCGCGGTGCTGCGGTCCTGCTCGAGCTGCTTCTGAACGGCGACGGCGAACGAGGCGTCGAGAGTGATGACCGAGTCGATCGAGGGGTCCTGCCTGAGCTTGGAGGAGACCGTCGAGACGTAGGTGGGGATGTCGGAGCCGTCGGCGAAGAGGTTCTCGGTCTGGCCGGTGAACGTCGATGCGGTCCCGTTGCAGCGGTCTTCGAGCTGGATCTGACCTTGGGCGTGGGTGATGCAGAGAGCGTGCGTGGCGCCGAGCTCGTTCAGCTCGGTGCCGACGAACTCCCCGGCGAGGGTCTCGGGAGCTAACCCTGCTCTCCTCGTGGACGGGGTTGTCGGCTGCCGAGC
>DASQUF010000339.1:0-4346 GCA_035641435.1 Propionibacteriaceae bacterium
GGGACACGAGCCGCAGGGACCGACGGGTACGCGGACAGCGTCGAGTACGTCGCTGGCCTGCTCCGGGAGGCCGGCTACGAGGTGACGCTCGACCCGGTCGAGATCACGTTCGCCTTCCCGGCGACGCTTCGCCAGCTGACACCCGTCTCTGCGGAGTACGAGACCGGCGTCTTTTCGGGCAGCGGCTCGGGCGAGGTCGAGGGCAACGTCTACGCCATCGATATCAACCTTGACAAGGGCGAGGATGCGGTGTCGACAAGTGGCTGCGAGGAGGAGGACTTCGCGGGCTTCGACTGGAGCGGTGACAACGACATCGCACTGGTCCAGCGCGGCACGTGCTTCTTCGGGGACAAGGCCTACAACGCTGAGCAGGCCGGTGCCGAGGCCGTGATCATCTTCAACCAGGGCAACACCCCGGAGCGCGAGGCGCTGGTCGTCGCGGACGCCACCAGTCGCACCAACCCCGATGATCCCGACGGTCCGGCGCTGGTCGTCGAGCACACCATCCCGGTTGTCGGCGCGAGCTTCGAGGACGGTATTGCGCTGTCGGCGCCAGGTTCAACGGCCTTCGTCAAAGCTCAGCTAGAGACCCGCACCGACTACAACGTCATCGCGGAGCTTCCGGGCAAGAACGAGGACAACGTCGTGATGGCCGGCGCCCACCTCGACAGTGTGATCGAGGGTCCGGGGATCCAAGACAATGGCTCCGGCTCCGCCGCACTGCTGGAGACGGCGCTACTGATGGCCAACCTCAACCCTGAAAACACGCTGCGGTTCGCCTGGTGGGCCGGCGAAGAGCAGGGTTTGATCGGCTCCACTGACTACGTCGCCGGTCTCTCGGCGGCCGAACGCGACCGCATCGCGCTCTACATGAACTACGACATGGTCGCCTCGCCGAACTACATCTACATGGTGTACGACGCGGACGAGTCCACCTTCGAGGCGCCGGTGCCCGTTCCGGCGGGGTCGGAGGCGATCGAGGACATCTACGAGTCGTACTACACGGCACTGGGGATCCCGTACGACGACACGGAGTTCTCCGGCCGCAGCGACTACGAAGCGTTCATCCTGGCTGGCATCCCCTCGAGCGGCCTCTTCACCGGTGCCGAGGAGATCAAGACCGAGGAGCAGGAGGAGATCTGGGGAGGCATCGCCGGCGAGCAGTTCGACCAGTGCTACCACCTGGCCTGTGACACGTTGGAGAACGTCAACCTAACGGCGCTGGAAGTCAACAGCGACCTGATCGCGTTCGCGATGCTGACCTTCGCGTACTCGACCGAGTCGGTCAACGGTGTGCCGGGCAAGAAGGTGCCTGGTCCGCGGTTCACCCTGCCGGCTCCGGCGGGTCCTGAGGGCACGTTCGCTGAGGATGCCGGCGGCCTCTCTCACGGCGCGACGGAGTAGCGCTAGTAGCGACGGGGGCGGTCCTTGGGATCGCCCCCGCCGTGCCTCCAGATGTAGGGCCGTAAGTCTTCCGTCCGAGCTCCGGTTCTCAGTCGAGCTCGGGGCGCATCCGGAAGTCGAAGTGGTAGGGCAGCGGTCGGTCGCCGAACGCTGCCCGCCACAGCTCTCCGAGTGTCTCGCCCTCCCGAAGATCGGGCACCTCGATCCCGGCCTCGAGCAGTGCGCCGGCTGCGTCAGTCTGCCGGTCGGCCAGCAGGGCCCGGGCCCGCTGCAGGACCAGCCGGCCGTGCTGGGCAATCTGGTCCGGTGCGGCGTCGATCATCGCCAGACAGGCAGCTGGTCGACCGGTGGCCAGCAGCTGATCGGTGGCCTCCACCATCAGCGGCAGGCAGGTCGGCGCCTGGGCGACGGCGCGGGCATACAGGTCTGCAGCCGTCGAATGGTCGCCCCGACTACCGGCCAGCAGGGCCAGCCCGCGGGCCGCCCAGGGAGTTGACCTGAGCTGGTCGGAGCGCAGATAGCCGATTCGTGCCTCCTCGAGGTCTCCTCGCGCATGGGCCCGAATCGCGATCATGAGTTGGCGCCACCAGCCGTCCGCCGCGCGGTCGAACACCGCGCCCCAGCGATCCGTGATCGGAGGCACCGGGACCTGCACACCCGCTGCGTCCTGGTCGACCGCGCCTGATCGAGCTAGCGCCGCGACGTGGCGGAAGCCGTCCGAGCGGGGCCGTCCGAACGGAGCGCCCGACAGGCTGTCGGGTTCTTTCCCACGTACGGCAAGCTCGGCCTCGCCAGCGCCAGTGCCGGCCGTCAGCTGCTGCGGGGCCTCATCGGCTACTTCGGCTCGCCACCAGCGATGCCATTCGTCGAGTTCCCCCTCCGGGACCGCTCGGGCCACCCGCTCGGCCGCCTCAGCGGTCGCGCCCGACCAAGGGCCATGTGCGGCGTCCGGCGCAAGTTGGATAGGTGCAAAGGCCTCCACCCAGCTGGTCTCGGCGCTCGGCGCCAACCGAAGATGCTCGAGCTGCGTGGTGGCCAGACCAGCCTGGATCTCGAGGTAGCGAGACCCTGGTCCGCACAGCCACTCCTGCCAGTGCCGGCCGCCCGCGGCCGTACCCCAGAGGAACAGCTTGCGGCCGCGCAACGAAGCGGTGGAGGTCTGGACGACCCCGCTGCCGTCGGCCTGCACCGCGGCGATCCATGGCCGGCGCACGGGCGGCACCTGGAAGAAGTAGTCCGCGGCCCGCTGCGCCGCCAGGGGATAGCTGACATCGGTGGCCGCATCGTCGGCGAACGGGATGTCGACGCTCGCGATGGATCCGTCGTACACAGTTCGCCAGGCCCGAGTCGCCGGGGCCACGACCCGCACGCCCGGTTCCTCCGGAACGGCGATGTTGGTCCACCAGTAGAGCGGTTTGGGCTCCGGATCGGGGTTTCGGACGCGGACGAACGCGAGCAGCAGCGGGCGGTCGGCCGGCATGAGCAGGTCGACTGAGAACACAAGGTCTCGGGTTCGTTCCCATTCCCAGATCCGCAGGGCGGCTCCACGGTTGGTCGCCACGCTGCCCGCGAACACCGGTCGGCTCGTCGTGGCCGAGTGGCCGGTGGAGCCGAGGTTCCACTCGATACCGCCCGCGAACCAGGCGTCGCAGAGCGCGAAGTTGGCGAACTGCAGGCGCCCGTTGGTGAACACCAGATCCTGTTCGGCCACCAGGTCGCGTAGCGACCAGAGCCGGCCCCCGAGCTCCGGGAGCGCAAGCGCTTCCAGCCGACCGTTGGTGATCCGGATTGCGGGAATCGCGCGGTTCCGCAAGTTCCGGCGGTAGTCGTTCTGCAACTGGTACGGCAGTGGGTTGGTCAGCCGACCGTACGCGATGCGCTCGCGCATGTCGGCTGGCAGATCGGGGGAGGACGAGGGATCAGGGAGCCGTTGGAGTCCCGTGAAGGACGGCAGCGGCGACTCCGGGCCGAGCTCCGCGGCGGGGAGCCGCAGCGTGGTCTGGCTCACGACTCCCGCGGGCATGCGTCCGACCTGACGACTGGCAGCTACGTATGGGTCAGCGGCAGCGGTCAGGCATGGGCGGACGCATCCTCAAGGTCAGCCTCGTCGAGGATTCTCTGTTCCTTGTTCCACCGCAACCAGAAGATGACGGAGACGACGAGGCCCAAGATACTGAAAACCAGCTCAACGACCCTCACTCCGTCGACGACTGAGCTGATGATCCATCCCACATTGGTGAGGGAGGCGATCATCCACCCTTCCCACCGTCTCATTCCGATGATCACCAAAGAGACGAGGAAAATGGCACTCAGCACACCCCAGATCAACATGTCATTCCTTCCTCGCGACGACGAGCTCTCTGCTGTGGTCATCTCGGGCCCTGCTCGTTCCCGAGGGCTGCCGCGGACCTTCGGAAGCCGACGGCTCATTTCTACTGCAACCCGGCTCGTCGCGGGCGCTCTATGACGGTCCAACCAGTGCGGCGAGAGAACGGTCCGTATCCCGGGACCGCAAAGTCGCCGCTCAGCGCCGGGACGTCATCGCCAGCACTGAACCGGCGGGCCGAAGCGTCATCGAGGACGGGCCGGGACGGAGCGCATCAGGTACGCGGACGCGCCAGGTGCGGCCGAGCTCGGCCAGCATCGTGGCGGCTTCGGTCCAGGCGAACTGTTCCCCGATGCACATCCGTGGGCCGGCGCCGAACGGCAGGTAGGCGCCGCGCGGTTGGCCGGGGAGCTTCGAATCAAAGCGGGCCGCCCCAACGTCCGGCTCCCGGCGCAGCCAGCGGTCCGGGCAGAACTGCTCGGGCTGGCCCCACCACCGTGGGTCGCGGTGCAGCAGGTAGGGACTGATCAGGCACATCGTTCCGGCCGAAACGGTGCGCTCGCCGAGCACCAGCGGCTCCAGGACCCGGCGGCTGAACATCCAGGAGGGCGGCCAG
>DASQUF010000340.1:0-16808 GCA_035641435.1 Propionibacteriaceae bacterium
CCCGACCACGAGCAGATCCCGGTCGAGCTCATGCTGGACCAGCTCGCCCGGATCGCCGCGGCCGTCGACCTGCCGCTGACCGCCGACCTGGAGGCGGGTTACGGCGACCCGGCGCGGACGGTCTGGCGGGCCTTCGAAGTCGGAGCGGTGGGAGCCAACCTCGAGGACCGGATGCGGCCGCACGCCGAGGCCGTCGCCGCCGTGCGGGCGGCGGTCGGGGCGATCGAGCGTACGGGCATCCCCTTCGTGCTGAACGCCCGCACCGACACCTACCTGTTCGGCGCCGACCGGCACCCCGACGCGGTGCTGGCCGACACCCTGGACCGGGGCCGGGCGTTCCTGGAGGCCGGCGCCGACTGCGTGTTCGTGCCCGGCCCGCTGTCGGCCGAGGTGATCGCGGCCCTGGTCGACGGCTTCGGCCGCGGTCGGCTGAGCCTGCTGGGCATGGTCGGCGTGCCCTTCCCCGCCGAGCTCGAGGCCCTCGGCGTGGCCCGGGTGTCGTACGGGCCATACCCGCAGCGGCGCCTGCTCGCCGGCCTCACGGAACTGGCCGGACAGCTCCTCCGCGGGCAGCCGTATCCTCACTAACCTACATACACGAATGCATGTTACGGTCGAAGCCATGACGGGGACGGATGCCCACCCGGTGCTGCCGGTGATGCACGTCGACCTCATCGGTCGCAACGCTGCCCCGACGCGGCGGACCTTGACCACACTGCTGACCTACCGCCGACCCTGGCTCGCCCGGCTGGTCTGGGTCGTCGTCGGTCCGGCCCACCGGCGCACCGTGGACTGGGTACTCACCACCGGCCTGCGCCCGGAGCCGACGGATCTGCGGCCCGAGCCCGTCGAAGGGCCTTCGGCAGGCTCAGGCGGCAGCAAGCCATGACCGTCACACCCCCGCCGGCCCGGACCCGCCGGACCCAGGCCGACCGCCGCGACCAGACCCGCGCCGCGCTGCTGGAGGCGGCCGCCCGGCACCTGTCCCGGTACGGCTACGGCAACGTGGTGCTGGAGCACATCGCCCGGGACGCCGGCTACACCCGCGGTGCGCTTTACTACCTGTTCGCCGACAAGCAGGAGCTCACCCTGGCGGTCATGGAGTGGGTGCTGCAGACCTGGGAGGAGGAGGTGGGCCGCCAGGTGGAGGCGCAGACCGACCCCGTCGCGGCGCTGCTCACGCTGGCGCGGGGACACGCCGTCTTCTGTCGCCGGGACCTCGCCCGGGTGGCGATCGTGTTGCGGATGGAGTTCAGCGGGCAGGACCATCCGGTCGGCCAGGTGGTCGAGGCCGCCTACGAGGAACTGATCGGCCAGTGCGAGGGTCTGATCAGCGCCGGCCGGCGTGCCGGCACCATCTCGAAGGGTCCGCCCGCCCGGGTGGCTGCGGCGGCGTTCGTCGGCGCCCTGGAGGGCCTCACCATCGCTCTGGCGGGACAGCGCGCGTACGACGAGCGCTACGCCACCCAGGTGGCGGCCGGGGTGCTTGGTCTCGACCCCAGGAGAACGGCATGACCACCTCGACCCGGACCATCGCTGCCTTCGAGGAGCAGCGGCGGCGACTGATGGGCGTCAGCTACCGGATCCTCGGCTCGATCGCCGACGCGGAGGACGTCGTGCAGGACGCCTGGCTGCGGTGGTCGGGGACCGATACCGCACGAGTGGAGAACCCGGAGGCCTTCCTCACCACGGTGGTGACACGGCTGTCGCTGGACCGGCTGCGCACGCTCAAGGCGCGCCGTGAGGTCTACTCCGGGCCGTGGCTGCCCGAGCCGGTCGCCGCCGATTCCGACCCGCAGGTCGCCGTCGAGCTCGCCGACTCGCTGTCGCTCGCGCTGCTCGTGGTGCTGGAGACGTTGTCACCGCTGGAGCGGGCCGCCTTCGTGCTGCGCGAGGTGTTCGCCGAGCCGTACGCGGTGGTCGCCGAAATCCTCGACCGGGACGAGCCCGCCGTACGCCAGCTCGTGCACCGTGCCCGGCGGCACGTCGACGCCGGCGGAGCCCGCTACCGCGCCGACCGGGCCACGCACCACGAAGTCGTCCAGCGCTTCCTGGCCGCCTGCCAGACCGCCGACCTCGACGCCCTGCTCGCCGTCCTGGCGCCCGACGTCGCGCTGGTCAGCGACGCCGGCGGGGTGGGCCGGGCGCCGGTGCGGCCGATCTCCGGTGAGGACAAGGTGGGCCGGTTCCTGATCGGCGTGACCACCAAGGTGGTGCCGGGGACGACCGTCGGCCTCGAGGTGTTCAACGGCCAGCTCGGGCTCGTCGCCCGGCTCGACGGCCGCGCCATCACCGCGATCGCCTTCCGCATCACCGAGCAGCAGATCCAGACGATGCACCTGCTCGCCAACCCGGAGAAGCTCGCTGCGCTGGACGAGCCGATCCCGCTGGACTGAGTCCCGCCCTGGGGCGCCGCTGAACGTGCGGACGATCGCAACCACCATGCCCCGAGCGTGTGTCAACCAGGAGTTCAACGGGTTGGCGGTCGGCAAGACGTCACCGGTGGCGACCTGGCTGCGGCGCTGGCCCGCGACCTGCATGCCGAGTTGGCGGGGTCGGCGTCGGCGCGCTGGGGATGATCTACCGGCGGGTTCGCGCTGGCCATGATGGTCGACCCGGCGGTCGCGCCTCCGGTCGTCGCCCAGCCGTCGCTGCCCTTCCCGTTCGGGAAGGCCCGCGCCGAGGATCTCAACCTCTCCCTCGCCGACCTGGCTGCGGTCAAGGCCCGGGCTGCGGCCGGCTGCTCCGTCCTCGGCGTGAAGTACGCCGGGGATGCCGGTTCCGGGACCCGCTTCGACCGCCTCGAGCGCGAACTCGGTTCGGCCTTCCGGCGGGTCGAGCTGGAGGGCAAGGGCCACGCCACGCTGACCGCCCATCGCCAGCAGCGAGCTGTGGACGAGGTACTGGCCTTCTTTCGCGAGCGTCTTCAGCGCTCCTGACCTGAAATCGCTACGCGCGTTTCACCACCGCACGGCGTGTCGCCGGCCAGCAGTGAAACGCGCGTAGCAGATCCAGGCGTCAGGAGTTCGGGCCGCCATGGATCTCGACGCCTCGGCCGCGTCCCTGGTTGAGCACATCGGTGCCCGAGCCGCCGGTGAGGGTGTCGTCGCCGTTGTCTCCGTTGAGTACATCCGGCCCAAAGCCCGCCCAGGAGCTGGTCGTTCCCGTTGCCGCCGCGGAGGACGTCTGTGCCCTCGCCGCCACAGAGAACGTCGTTGCCGCTGTCCCCACTGATCACATCATTCCCGCCGAGGCCCATGATCACGTCGCGACCGTTCGTCCCGCGCAGCACGTCGGCACCGTTGGTCCCGACGATCGTCGGCACGAGCCCAGCGCAGCGCTCACTGAGGTCGATCCCGGGGATCAGCGGGTCATGGTCACTGGACCGGTAAGGATCGGGACGTGATCCGCAACCCGATCATCTATCAGCGCGGGGTGGTGTCGCCGGTCGGTGACCCGGTAGGCCTGGTGGACGAGGAGGTGCTGGTGAAGGTCTGGGCGATCAGCTCACGGGCGTGTCCCGCCACCACCAGGGCGGAGGCAAGCAGGCCAAGCGCGGCGCGGTGGGCATAAGTCGACAAGGGTGGCACGGATCCCGACCCTAGTGACCGCGGCCGATTCCCGACCAGACCCACCCAAGGATTCTTTCGTTCGGGACGGGAAGACCCCTAAATGTCACCCATTTGGCCCGTTCTGCTCAACTGCTTGTTGCCGGAAGCCCGCATACTCGTTGAAGGTGCCGCAACAGACGCGAGGAGGTGGGCCGGCGTGGCCAAGCTCTGGGCGCATGTGTTGGCCTATCCGTACCTCGTCATGTTCAGCCTGATGGTCCTCGAGGGCCCGCTCGCCATGGTGACCTCGGGGATGCTGGTGGCCACCGGGGTGATGAGCTTCCTCGTCGTGTTGCTGCTGGCCGTGGTGGCCGACGTCGGGGCGGACAGTGCCTACTTCTTCGCCGGCCGGTTCGCTCGGCGCTCGACCTCCGACGGTCGGGTCACCCGGCTGCTGGCCCGAGGCGGCGCGACCGCCGAACGGCGCGCCCGGCTGGAGGCGTCGGTGCAACGCAGCCTGGTCCGCGTCATGCTGGGCGCCAAGATCTTCGACAGCGCGGCCATCCCGGTGATCCTCACCGCCGGCGGCGCCGGCGTGCGCTACCTCAGGTTCCTGCGCTGGAACCTCGCTCTGACCATCCCCAAGGCCGCCCTGCTGCTGCTCGTCGGCGCGCTGATCGGTGACCGGGTCCGGCCTTACCTGACCCCGGCCAACGGGCTGCTGTTCGCCGCGGCCGGGCTCACCGCCTGGCTGGCCCTGGTCGGCGTACGCCGGCTGCACGCCCGTCGCCGGCCGGCCTGAGCGGTCGTCTGGTCGGCGGCCGCTCGACCGCTCCACGAACACCACCGTCCTCTACCTCCAGGACCTCGCGACCCTCGGTGCGCCGGCCGGGCTCGACCTGCTCGGTCCGGGTCGGCTGGGCAGTGGACGGCGCGCGGCCAGCGGTGGAAGGCTCTCGAGTGTCGCCACGGTCACAACGTCGCGCGAAAGGCGTTTCGATACGCGTATCAGCGAGACGCGCGGCGGCTCACTACTGTGCGAACGGGATTCTCCGGTAACAGCGGCAAAGGGAGACGGGCCATGAGCCTGCAGCGGTTCAGCATGGCGACGTTCAACCTGTACAACCTCCAGCTGCCCGGGCTCAAGATGAACCGGGGACAGAAGGTGTGGACCCAGGCCGAGTTCGACCAGAAGGTCGGCTGGATCGGCGGGCAGCTCGCGGCACTGGATGCGGACATCGTGGGACTGCAGGAGCTGTGGCACGCCGATGCGATGGCTCAGGTACTGGCTGCCCGCGGACTGGACGCGACGTATGACCTGCTTGCGGTCCCGGCTACCGGAAAACGCATCGTCTGCGGGGCGCTGGTCCGCAAGGGGCTGCTGCGGGGCGACCCTCGGTGGGTGGACAAGTTCCCCGAGGAGACCCGGCTGGAGGAGAGCAACCCGACCGACCTGCAGGCCCCGGCCATCAACGTGATCATCCCCGGCTTCTCCCGGCCCGTGCTCAACTTCCAGGTTGCGCTGCGCGACGACTCGCTCACCGAGGTCTTCGTCACCCACTTCAAGTCGAAGCTGCCGACCACGATCAGCGACGAGCCTTGGTTCGACGAGTCGTTCCGGCCGCACCAGCTGGCCCTGGGCTCGGCCCTGGCCACCATCCGGCGGACGGCCGAGGCCACCGCGCTGCGGGTGCTGCTGACCGGGGTGATGAAGGCATCCAAGACCCCGGTGATCGTGCTGGGCGACGTCAACGACGGGCAGCACAGCAACACCGTGAACATCCTGACCGAGCAGCCGAAGTACCTCGTCGGCGACGCTCGCGGCGGGGTCGACAACGCCCTGTACACCGCCCAGACCCTGCAGGAGCTCCGGGACACCCGCGACGTCTACTACACCCACGTGCACAACGACCTGCGGGAGTCGCTGGACCAGGTGATGGTCAGCGAGCAGTTCTACGACCACAGTCGCAACCGGCTCTGGCTGTTCGACGGGCTGACGATCAACAACGATCACCTGAACGACGAGGACCACAAGGCCACGGGCACCGGCGACCACGGGGTGGTCAAGGTCAAGTTCCGGTGGCGGCCGGCCAAGACGGACGTTTGAGGTCTCCCTGCTGGCTCGACCCAACTTGCCGACAGCGACACCGCTCAGAGTTTCGCGAGGGCCAGCGTGCGGTCGGTTACGGCCCCGAAGGACAGCCCGTCAAGGCCCGGGATGGAGGTGGCCAGCCGGTCCTGCAGGGGCGCCGACCACCGATCGTCGATCGCCGCGGCGCCACCCAGGGCGCCGGCGACCGCCCCCGCGGTGGCCCCGTTGGAGTCGGTGTCCCAGCCGCCCATCACCGTGAGGCCGATGGTGCGGTCGAAGTCCCCACGGCCGGCCGCCAGCCCAAAGGTGAGCAGGGCGGCGTTGTTCAGCGTGTGCACCCAGTGCAGGCCGGCGAACTCCAACTCCAGCCGGGCGTACGCGGCGGTCGGTTCGCCGCCGGCCGCGGCGAGGTCCCGGCCGAGGCTGATCGCCCGGGCGAGGCGGCTGGCCGACGGCACTACGGAGGCGGCAGCGTCGAGGACGTCGTCGATGGTGTCGGCCACCGGCGCGCTGGCGCCGAGCGCGGCGGCGTACAGGGCCCCGTAGAGACCGTTGCGGGTGTGGCTGACGGCAGCGTCCCGCCAGGCCCACTCAGCGGCCCGGCCCACATTCCCCGGGTTGACCCACCCGTAGAGGTCCGTCCGGATCTGGGCGCCGATCCACTCCCGGAACGGGTTGCGCACTCGGGCCGTGCGGGGTGGGGTCAGCCCGTCGAGCAGATTGCGGTAGGCGACCCGCTCGGCGGTAAACGTCCGGCCGGCGGGTAGGTCGAGCAGCCAGGCCTGCGCCACGTCGTCGGAGGTGAAGTCGGGTCCGTGCTGCTCGAGGATCCTCAACGCGAGCAGGGTGTAGTTGAGGTCGTCGTCCTCCGGAGTGCCGGCGAGGTTCTCCTCCAGGCTGGTCGATCGGCTCTTTGCGTTCCACGGCCAGCGGGCGCTGACCTCCGGGCCCAGACCGAGCGCGGTGAACCATCGGTCCAGCGGCCAGCGGCCCTGGCTGCGCAGGATCTCCTCGATTCCGGCCCGTGGGATGCCTTCCACCGGCTTGCCCAGCACGCAGCCGACAGCGCGGCCCAGCCATGCACCGTGAATTCGGTCGCGCAGCCGGTTCGCTTGGGGCGCGGGAACAGGTGGCGCGACTCGGCGGCCGAGCGCATGACTGATCGCCGGCCAGTCGCTCGGCTCGTCCGCGCCACCCGGGGACGGCAGGGCGCCCAGCTCGTCCAGCAGGGAACGGGCGAGGGTGACCTGCTCCGGAAGGGCCGGCGCCACCGAAGCGCCGCCTTCGACGATCCCCGTCAACCCGCCGGCCGCGACCCAGCGCTGCTCGATCTCACTGACGTCGCGACCCTCGTCGACCGACTGGATCAGCTCGTACCGGAGCAGGTCCTCCGGCTGTACCCACCCGACCCGCATCAGCGCCGCTCGGGTGATTCGGCCAGCAGCGCGGTGACCTGGTCGGCCGCCTCGGCGGGCAGCGGGCCAAGGGTGAGGGCGTACGCGTTCTCCGCGGCCTGCTCCGGCGTACGGATGCCGGGCAGCGGGATCACCGCCGGATGCAGGGCCCAGAGATAGCCGAGCGCGCCCTGGATGAGCGTCCGGCCGTCGACGGTGAGCAGCTTCCGGACCTGGGCCAGCCGGCCGAGCCACTCCTCAATGGCGTCGTCGTCGAAGTAGGTCCACCACGGCGTGTCCAGGCGCACGTCGCCGGGCGCCGGCCGGTGCTCGCGGCTGTAGCGGCCGCTGAGCAGGCCCATCGCGAGCGGCGAGCGGGCCAGGACGGCCAGGTTGTGTTCGACGCCCAGGTCCAGCACCCGCGAGGTCCAGCCGAAGACGTTGGCCTGGCTCTGGATGGCCACGCAGTGCGGCGAGCGGGCGAAGACCTCGACCACCTCGGGCGCGTCCACGGCGGTGCCGAAGAACCGGACCTTGCCCTCAGCGACAAGCTCCTCGAGGGTGGCCACCACCGGCTCGGCCTCCGCCGCTGTGTCGGCGCCGCCGTGCAGCTGGTACACGTCGATCGCCTCGCGGTCGAGCCGGCTCAGGCTGGCCTCGCACTCGGCCCGGATCGCGGCCGGCGTGACATTGGTGCCAGCACCCGTACGCCTGGCCTCGTCGATCACCAGGCCGAACTTGGTGGCCACGACGATCGAGTCGCGGGTCCTGCTGGGCAGCTGGGCCAGGGCCCGGCCGATGACCCGCTCGGAGTGGCCGGTGCCGTAGGTTGGGGCGCTGTCGATGAGAGTGACGCCGGCGTCAATCGCCGTGTGCAGGGCGCGAATACTGACGTCGTCGTCGACCTCACCCCAGCCGGCGTCGCGGCCGTCGAAGGTGAACGGCCCGCCCAGGGCCCAGGTGCCGACGCCGAGGCCGGACACGGTCAGCCCGCTGCGGCCCAGCGGACGAGTCAGAGTGCTGGTGTTAGTTGTCTCCATGCCGCCAGGGTGCAACCTGGAGCGCGCTCCAGATCAAGCCCAAACCTCCGACTTGTCAGCGGGGGTCGTCGCTCTGACGACGACCCACGCTGACAAGAGCGAGAGGTCAGTCCTCGGTGTCGCGCTCGTCGGCGTAACCAGTGGTGAAGGTGTCCCGTGAGCCAGCCTCCGGGTTGTCGCCGACCTCCGCGCCGTCGATGAAGTCGGAGCCACCGGCCGGCGGGGCCGAGCCGACGGGTACGCCGACGGTGTCGGCCGTGTCGGCGTCCGGTCCGGGTGCGGCAGGATCAGGGTCCAGGGGGTTGGCCTGGTCCCTCTCGTCGGTCTCGAAATCCGAGTTGGTCACGAGCTTCTCCGATCGTGCGGGAACTTGTTGTCCATGCCTATCACGAGGATCTCCTACTCATCAGGGAGGTCGCCAGCCTCGTCGAGGTAGAGGAACATCCGGTCGACCAGCAGGTCCTCCAGCGTGCCGAACTCCTCCAGCGGTGCGCCGGACCAGTTGACGCGGTCCACCACCAACCAGCGCCGCGTCGCGACGTCGTACGCGAACAGGTCGTCGTCGGCCGAGCCGAAGAACCGCCGCGTCTCCTCCTCTGCCAGGTCGTCCACGTATCCCGAGTTCTCGCTGTCCAGGCCCGGCATCCAGCGCTCGGCGCCATCCTCGACCACGACGTACGCGGTGGTGGCACAGGTAGAGGCCGTTGTAGTTGACGCCGTTGGTTGTCATGAGCAGGTCGCGGTAGACCGCCGGCATAGGCATGCCGAACCACCTGCGCCACGCCGCCTCGCCCTCGGCCAGCGCGTCCGTCGTCGCCGGCCGCTCGAGGCGAAAGTAGCGACTGTCCTGGATCCGGCGCAGCAACTCCGGCACGCGAAGGGCGGCGGCCTCCTCGGGCGTCGGTCGTCGCATGACGGTCACCCTGCCAGGCTCCGGCACAGTAGCTATGTCGGGGCGGGCCGACCGGCGGGGCGACGTGCTCTTCGTGGGACCCCTACGGCTGCGCAGTCGGCGGCCAGGTTGTGCCGCAATGGCGTCCGGCGGGCACGGCCAAGTGGCGGACCGTTGCGAGTGGGACGACATCCTCGACCGGGACGGCGTCGCTCCGCTATGCGCCCGGATCGAACGGTTCCTTCCGTCTCAGCGCCCCGTCATCGTGGGCGTACCTGTCCTCGGCGAGCCGGGCGGTGACGACGCTCGTCCGCTGGCGGGTCTCAGCCTCGTTCGCCGACGCCACGGTGACTCGAGGCGCGACGGTCCGGCTCGCCGGTAAGGTCGCGCCGGTGCGCGCCGGCACCGCGGTGCACCGCAAGCGGCACCTCAACGGCGAGTGGACCACGGTTGCATCGACAACCGTCCGCTCCGATGGCGGCTACACGTTCTTCTTCACCTGGAGGACGGCGGGTACGTACACCTACCGTGTGGTGGTGCCGGGGACGAGCCTCAACGCCACCGGTTCCAGTGCGACGCTGAAACTCTCCGTCTCCTAGTCGCGGCACTAGTGCTCCGGAAGGGGCACTAGATCCAACCCTGGTCCTGGGCCTGTCGGTACGCTTCGGCCCGGCTGGCGGCGCCCAGCTTCGCGGTGACGGCGACCAGGTAGTTACGTACGGTGCCCGGCGACAGGAACAGGGCCCGGGAGACCTCGCGTACGGGCCGGTCGGCTCCCGCCGCGGCCAGCACCTCGGCCTCGCGCGGGGTCAGCGGCGACGGCGGTGCCGTCAGGGCGTCGGCGGCCAGGACCGGATCGACGTAGCGCTGCCCGGCGTGCACCCGGCGGATCACGTCGGCGAGCGCGGAGCCCGGCGCGCCCTTGGCCAGGAAGCCGCGGGCGCCCGAGGCCAGGGCTCGCCGTAGCACCACTGGCCGGCCGTGCCCGGTCAAGATCACCGCGGCGCAGGTCGGCAGGGAGCGGCCGAGCTCGGTAACCACCCCGAGCCCGTCGAGACGCGGCATCTCCAGGTCCACCACGGCGACGTCTGGTCGATGAGCGAGGGCCTGAGCCACCGCCGCCGAGCCGTCGCTGGCCGTGGCGACGACCTCGAGATCGGGCTCCCGACCCAGCAGGCTGACCAGAGCGTCGCGGATCAGCTCCTCGTCCTCGGCGAGCAGGACGCGGATCATCTCACCTCCAGCTCCAGTCGCACCTCGAACCGGTCGTCGACCACGCGGGTCTGCAGGCGGGCGCCGGCCTGTGCGGCGCGCTCGGCCAACCCGGACAGGCCGAGACCGGGCGGCCCGGGTGCCGCCGACAGCCCATCGTTGCTGACCACCAGTGTGACGGTCGCGCCGGTGCGGGTCAGTGCGAGGGACACCTGTCGCGGCTCGCTGTGGCGCAGCAGGTTGGTGACGGCCTCGCGGACGGTGGCGGCGACGAGCTGGGACGCCGCCGGGTCGAGATCGACCGGATCGGCCTTGATCTGGAGATCGACGCCGGCCGAGGTGAGCACCAGTCGGGCGGTCTCGAGCTGCTCGGCCAGGTCGACCGTGCCGTACCCGTGCACCGCCGCCCGCACCTCGCGCAGCGTCGTAGTGGCCAGATCGCGGATCGCCTCGGTCTCCGCCCGGACGCCGTCCGCATTCTCGGCGGCCAGACCGCCGGCCACCTCGGCCTTGAGGGCGATCAGCCCGAGCCGGTGGCCGAGGACGTCGTGCAGGTCACGCGCGAACCGCAGCCGCTCCTCCGAGACGGCCAGGCTCGCCTCCGCCTCCCAGCCGGCCTCGGCCGCGACCAGCAGCCGGAGCAGCCAGACGGTCACCTGACCCATGGCGATCACCACCGCCGCGATTCCGGCTGTGATCACCACGGTCTGAACGACCGACTGGCCGGCGAGCACGGCCCCGAGAACCGCGGCGCCGGTGAGCCCGACACCCAGGAGCACCGCGGGCCGCCAGCGCAGCACCAGGGGTGCCATCCCGGCGGCGAAGCCGACCAGCCAAGCCCACGGCTCCTGGCCGGGCTCGGCCCAGCGGGCGCAGACCGGCCCGAGGGCCACGGTCAAGGCGACCAGGGCGACCAGCAGCCCGACCCGCATCCGTTGCGGCACCCACGGGGTGACCGCCGCCCGCAGCAGGAGGACGTAGGCCGCGACCAGCAGCGCCAGCAGGACGCCGAAGAGGATGGCGGCGGCCGGCGTCGGCGGCCGGGTCAGCAGGACCGGCAGAGCGACGACCCAGCCGACGTTGGTCAGCAGGACGGCGAGGACAACCAGCCGGGCGCGCTGAGCTCGCGGAGGCGGGGTCGGTCGCATCCGGCTCATTGTCGCCCGAGCAGCAGTTCGGCGGCGATCAGGATGTCCAGAACGCCGCACCACTCCGCGTACGAGCGCGAGACAACGGCGTTACGCCGCAGGTGCACCAGGTCCCAGAGGCCGTGTCCGAACCACCCGGCCGCCAGCACGTACCGGGCGGCCTCGGGGGCCACGGTCAGGCCGACCAGGGCCAGTCCACCGAACAAGAGCAGTCCCCCGGTCTGGACCAGCAGCTCGGATCGGCCGGACCGGCGGAACATGCCGACCACCGCGACGGCGGTGGCCAGGGCGAGGATCGCGACCGTCGGGTTGACCAAGCTCTGCCGCTGAAGCAGGAGGAGCAGCGCGATCGAGGCCAGCAGGATCGGCCAGCTCGCCCCTCGCCGCCGGATCACGGCGACGATCACGTACAAGCTGGGCAGCAGCGGCAGGATCTGTCCGGCCCGTTCCGGGCCGATGCCCCAGGAGACGAGCTCGAGGCCGAGGGCCAGGGCCGTCGGCCAGCGGCGGAGCAGAGAGGTTCCGACGCGGGTGGTGGAGGGAGAGAGCGCAGTATCGGTCACCCCTTCACCCTCGGATCACCGCCGCACCACCGGCAGGTGCGTGCTGTCACGACCTGGTCATGACAGTCGCACCAGTCCGAGTTTCAGCGGCTACGGGTCCGGGAGCTGAAGCGGGCGGCGCTGTGGCCACGGCCCGACGACGACGCCGCCGTCGACCGGTCGCGGCGCGGTGTCGCGGTGCGGGCGGGAGCCTGCTTCGGCCGCTCCGACGTACGCGGGGAGGACGGTCCGCGGCGACCTGATCGGCTCGGGACTCCGCTCCGAGGCGCCGTCGCCGGCACAGTGGAGATCACGGTTGGGGTGCTGCGTCGACGCTGGCCGGGGGCGAGCTGCGCCAGAATCGGGTTGGCCACCGTGTCCACTCGAGTGGTGGTCGGGCGCACCCCGGCGGCCTTGGTGAGCGTACGCACGTCGCGGGTCTGGTCGTCGGTCATCAGCGTGATCACGGTGCCGGCCTTACCGGCCCGAGCCGTGCGGCCGGACCGGTGCAGGTAAGCCTTGTGCTCCACCGGCGGGTCGGCATGCACCACCAGCTCGATGTCGTCGACGTGGATGCCGCGTGCCGCGATGTCGGTGGCCACCAGGGTCTCGACCTCGCCGGACTGGAACAGCTTCATGTTGCGGGCGCGGGCGTTCTGGTTCAGGTTGCCGTGCAGCTCGACCGCCGGGATGCCCTGGGCGTTGAGCTGCTTGGTGAGGGCCCTGGCCCGGGACTTGGTCCGGGTGAAGACCAGGATGCGGCCCGGCGCGCTGGCCAGGTCGGCCACCACCGGGGTCCGCTGGGCCACCGGGATGTGCAGCACGTGGTGGTCCATCGCGGTCACCGGGGACTGCACCGAGTCCGCCTCGTGGGTCGCCGGCCGCTTCAGGAACCGCCGGACCAGTCCGTCGACGGCCCGGTCGAGGGTTGCGGAGAACAGCAGGCGCTGACCGTTGGCCGGCGTCTGGCTGAGCAGCCGGGTCACCGCCGGCAGGAAGCCGAGGTCGGCCATGTGGTCGGCCTCGTCCAGCACGGTGATCTCGACATCGCCGAGGCGGCAGGCGTCCTGGGCGATCAGGTCCTCGAGCCGGCCGGGGCAGGCGAGGACGATGTCGACGCCGGAGCGCAGCGCCCGCACCTGCGGCGACTGGCTGACACCGCCGTAGACCGTCGTGGTGGTCAGGCCGAAGACCCGGGCCAGGGGCTTCAGGGCCGCGTCGATCTGGCCCACCAGCTCACGGGTCGGGGCCAGGATGAGGGCCCGCGGGTGCCGCGCACGCCGGGCGGACTTGCCGCCGGCCAGCCGCGTCACCAGAGGCAGCAGGAAGGCGTAGGTCTTGCCCGAGCCGGTACGCCCCCGCCCGAGGACGTCGCGACCGCCGATGGAGTCCGCCAACGTGGCGGCCTGGATGGGCGTAGGAGTGGTGATGTCTTGGTCGGCCAGAACGCGGCTCAGGGCCGCAGGCACGCCAAGATCGAGGAACGAGGGAACAGGCACAGGTAGATCAACTTCTCGTGAGAGTGGCTCCGGGATGCGCCCGGATGTGGCCACGTGCCCCGCGCAACGACTGAGTTAGGAACTCTGGAGGGCAGGAGCGAGGCTCAGGACCGCCGGCGACTCGGGGCAGGACCAGCCGAATCACGTGTTCTTCATACTACGGCACCTTCGACCACCCACCTATTCGGCCACGCGCACGACCGATCCGCGCGCTGCCGTACCCGTCGGAGTTCTCGAGCGAGCATTCGCGCGCAACCGCCTTGGCCGGCGTGGTCGAATGCTCGATGTGACGAAGCGCAGGCCGCCGGTCGTCGTCGTGGGTCAGATCGCCCGCGACCTGGTGCTCGTGGTCGACGATGTGCCAGTTCCGAGCGGGAGTGCCGCCGTACGGGAGCGCCGCGAGCTGCTCGGTGGCAAGGGGGCCAACATCGCCGTCGGGCTGAGCCAGCTCGGCGTGCCCGTCGCGGTGGTCGGCGTCGTGGGTGACGACCAGGTCGGCGAGGACCTCCTCGCCTCGTGCACGCAGGACGGCATCGACATCTCCGCGGTGGCCCGACGGCCGAACGCCGAGTCGGCCCTGATGGTCGACGTGGTCACCGCCGACGGGCATTGGCGCTACCTCGAGTCGGTCCCCAGCTCGGCCCTGCTCACTCCAAGCGACGTTGAGCCGGCAGCCGCCCTGCTGGGTAAGGCCAGCACTGTGATCCTTCAGCTGCAGCAGCCGGCCGGTGCGATCCTGGCCGCCCTGGACCACGTGCGCCCAGGGGCTCGGGTGATCATGGACGGTGTGCCGGAGGACGAGCAGACCCGTCCGCAGCTCCTCGCCGCCGCGACCGTGCTGCGGCTGGACGCCCGGGAGGCCGAGATCCTCGCCGACCAGGCGATACCCAACGAGTCCGCCGCCCGCACCGTCGCCCAGAACCTGCTCGGCCGCGGTCCCGAGCTGGTGGTCATCGCGGTCGGTACCGCCGGCAACCTGGTCGCCTGGTCCGGCGACGCGACCCTGCTGCCGCTGGTGGAGACGGCCGACGTGGTCGACACCACGGGCAGCGGTGACGCGTTCGTCGCCGGTCTGACCTGGGCCCTGGACCGGGACGAGGACCCCGTACGCGCCGGGCAGCTCGCCACGGCGGCCGCCGGCCTGACCGTCAGCCATCCTGGCGGCCGCCCCTCGCTGAGCCCGGCTCGGGTCGACGAGCTGGCCGCTGCTCTCGCCGGGGGCTGCGCGTGAGCAACGAGGCGACCTTTCCGGTCGAGCCGTGGCACCTGCGGGAGGTGGGGCTGGACCCGAACCAGTTGGCCCGGACCGAGTCCCTGTTCGCCCTGTCCAACGGCCACCTCGGTGTCCGCGGCAACCTCGACGAGGGTGAGCCCAGCGGCCTCCCGGGCACCTATCTCAACTCGTTCTTCGAGTCCCACCGGATGGCTTACCCGGAGTCCGGCTACGGCTACCCGGAGTCTGGCCAGAGCGTCGTCAACGTTCCCAACGGGAAGATCATCCGGCTGCTGGTCGACGACGAGCCGTTCGACGTCCGCTACGGCCGGCTGATCTCCCATGAGCGCACGCTGGACTTCCGCGCGGGCACCCTGCGCCGCGAGCTCGAGTGGGAGACGCCCGCCGGCCAGCGGGTCCGGGTGCGCAGCACCCGGCTGGTCTCGCTCGACCAGCGTGCCGTCCTCGCCATCCATTACGAGGTGGAGCCGGTCGAGACCCGCGTCCGGGTGGTGGTCCAGTCCGAGCTGCTGGCCAACGAGCCGCTGCCCGAACCCGACGGCGATGCCGGCGCCGACGACGCCGTCCCCACTGAGCTGATCGCGGACGGGGCGAGCATCGAGGGCCTTCGCTCCTCCCTGATGTACCGCACTCGACACAGCGGCCTGCGGATGGCGGCCGCCGTCGACCACATCCTGGCCACTGACGAGGAGCTCGATCCGGAGATGACCTCCGACGAGCACTGGGTCCGGCTGACCGTCAGCCGTGAGCTGGAGCCCGGGCAGCGGCTCACCCTCACCAAGTTCGTCGCCTACGGGTGGTCCGGCGAGCGGTCCGACATCGCCCTCAAGGACCAGGTGGACGCGGCGCTGACGGCGGCGGTGGAGACCGGCTGGGACGGCCTGCTCATGGCGCAGCGGGAGTTCCTCGACGGTTACTGGGGCCGGGCCGACGTCCAGGTGGACGGCGACCCAGAGGTCCAGCAGGCGGTGCGGTTCGGAATGTTCCACCTGCTCCAGGCCAGCGCGCGGGCGGAGCAGCGGGCGATTCCGGCCAAGGGCCTGACCGGGACCGGGTACGCCGGGCACGCCTTCTGGGAGACCGAGTCCTTCGTGCTCCCGGTTCTGACGGCGACCGTGCCCGAGGCGGCCACCGACGCGCTGCGCTGGCGGCGTTCCACGCTGCCGATGGCCAAGGACTGGGCGCGAACGCTCCGGCTGCGCGGCGCCGCCTTCGCCTGGCGGACGATCCGCGGCGAGGAGTGCAGCAGCTACTGGCCGGCGGGGACCGCGGCGTTCCACGTCAACGCCGACATCGCCGTGGCCGCGGCCCGGCAGGTGCACTGGACGCAGGACGCCGACTTCGACCGCGAGTGCGCGCTGCCGCTGGTGGTGGAGACCGCCCGGCTGTGGCAGTGCCTGGGCTACGTCGGCGCGGACGGGCACTTCCACCTCGACGGGATGACCGGCCCCGACGAGTACACCGCCCTGGTGGACGACAACACCTACACGAACCTGGCGGCGGCGGCGAACCTCCGCGAGGCGGTCGCCGCCGCGGAGCGCTGGCCCGACGCGGCCGCCCAGCTCGGCGTGGACGCCGAAGAGATCACCGGCTGGGGCCAGAGCGCGGACCAGATGGCGGTGCCCTACGACGACGACCTCGGCATGCCCGAGCAGCACCGCGGCGCGAACCGGCGGGAGCGATGGGACTTCGCCGCGTCGGCCGAGAAGGATGCCTATCCGCTGCACAGCCACGCGACGTACTTCGACCTCTACCGCAAGCAGGTGGCCAAGCAGGCCGACCTGGTGCTGGCCCTGCAGTGGTTCGGCGAGCGGTTCTCCGTCGCCGAGAAAGCGGCGGCATTTGCGTACGCCGAGGAGCTGACCGTACGGGACTCGTCGCTGTCCGCCTCCAGCCAGGCCGTCCTCGCGGCCGAGGTCGGACACCTCGACCTGGCCCACGCGTACGTGCGGGAGGCGGCGCTGGTCGACCTGCAGGACCGCAAGGGTGACACCCAGGACGGGTTACACATGGCGTCGCTGGCCGGGGCGTGGATCGCTCTGGTCTGCGGCTTCGGCGGGCTCCGCGACCACGGCGACCGGCTCCGGTTCGCACCCCGGCTGCCGCCCGGGGTCGACCGGCTGGCATTCGCGCTGTCCTGGCGGGGCTGCTGCGTCCATGTCGAGGTTCGCAACCACCACGCTCGTTACGCGGTCGAGGGCAAG
>DASQUF010000341.1:0-3192 GCA_035641435.1 Propionibacteriaceae bacterium
CGGGTCCGGGGGGCCAGAGATCCCGATGGCCTTGCCGCCGGGGCGCAGCACGCGGAGGGACTTCTCGAGGTTCTCGCCTCCGAGGCTGTCCAGCACCAGGTCGTAGCCGGTAAGGAGCTGCTCGAAGTCCTGCGTGCGGTAGTCGATGACGACATCGGCGCCGAGCTCGCGGACGAAGTCCGCGTTGGAGCCGCTGACGGTGATCGCCACGGTCGCTCCGAGGTGCTTGGCGAGCTGGATCGCGATCGAACCGACCCCGCCGGCGCCGGCGTGGATGAGGACCTTCTGCCCCGACTGTACGTTCCCGCGTTCCACGAGCGCCTGCCACGGCGTCAACGCCACCAGCGGCAGCGAGCCCGCCTCCTCGATGCTGATCGAGGTGGGCTTCAGGGCCAGGTCCGGCTCGGCGACGGCGATTCGCTCCGCGAACGTGCCGATGCGGTCCGTGCCCGGCCGGGCATAGACCTCATCACCCGGGCTGAAGCCCCGCACCTTCGCACCGACCTGGATGACCGTGCCGGCCAGGTCGTGGCCGAGGATCAGCGGCAGCTTGTAGGGCAGGATCTGCTTGAACTCGCCGAGGCGAATCTTCTCATCCAGCTGATTGAGTCCCGCAGCCTGCACCTGCACGAGGACGTCGTGCTCTCCGACGACGGGCTCGGGGACCTCGGCCTCTTGCAGCGGCTCCTTGTACTTGGTGACGACGAACGCTCTCATCGCGATGCTCCTTCTTGATGCGATTGACCGGTGATGCGGTGGGCCGTCGCTAACGGGTGGACGAAGTCCGGCGCGGCCGCGACGAACGCGTGCTGGTTCAGGAAGACGACCCCGTGACCGGTCGTGCCCGAGCGCCCGGATGGCCGCCACCATGCCCGCGGCCATCTCCTCGATCGAGTCACGGACCCGCCCCGCCGACGCGCCGACACCGCGGTAGCCGACTGCGATCACCCGACGGTCTGGGCGAGCCCGTCCACGATGCGCGGGTCCCAGTTGTCCAGGTTCGCTCCCAGGTGGGACGGGACGACCAGCGGTTCGGCCGCCTGCGGGCCGAGCTCGCGGTAGGCGAACACCGCGCCCGTCCGCGTCGGCGCGTCCCGATGGTCCTGCGCTGCGTGTCGCTCCGACATGTCCTTCTCCTGAGGTCTCGTCCACTCCGGCCAACCCGAGTAGACTCAATCATGAGTCAACTCAGTAATTCTGTCAAGGGGGTCGTCATGAGAGCCGGTCGAATGCCCATCGGACGCCGCGAGCAGGCCCGAGCAGGGTGGTGGTACGTGGGCTGTGAAGCCAACGACCTGGGCATGCACCGAGACGCGCGACTCCTGGAGACGTCTTGTCGGCTGCTCGACGTACGAGGCGAACACACGCCGAAGAGTCCTGCTTTGCCGCTCGTCGCAGCCTTGGCTGGCCTTGATCGACTTTCCGCTCATGGCTCCCTTCTATGGCGCCGGTTGTCAAGGGGCGCGGTCTCGAGCGCCGTTATGGTGCGCCGGCGCTGGTCGGGGTCAACGTCGTTCGTCCGGTGGGGCGCTGCACGTTGACCCCTTGGGCGCGCCGGCGCTGTGGGGCGGCTATCGAGGCCACGTCGGATGTGGATGCTGCCGGGGCGCGGCGTAGCGTGGCTGGTGCGGGTCCGGGCTGTGGCTGATCCGAAGTGCCGACGTGCGGGGTCAGGTCGGCCGCGCTGGATGTGAGTGTCGCCCCGCGGTGCCCTCCCGGGCCCGCCTCTACTTCTCGCTCTCGCCGGGCGGCTTCGGTGACCAGCTGCCGGTAGACCACGTCGGACAGCCGCCGCTTGAGACACCGCATCGCTTCCATCGGGGTCTTGCCGGCGGCGAGCTTGCGCCGGTAGTACGCCCGCCCTTCGGTGTCGTGGCGCAGCTGCACGAACGCGGCCATGTAGAGCACGTGGTTCAGCCGCCGGTTCCCGGCGCGGGAGAGCCGGTGCCGGATCTGCTCTCCGCTGGAGGCGTCGATCGGGGCGGTGCCGGTCCAGGAGGCGAAGTGGTTGCGGTCCGGGAACCGGGCGATGTCGCCGACATCGGCCAGAATCCGCGCGGCGCCGGCCGGGCCGATCCCATGAATACTCATCAGACCTGACCCGCGGGCCAGCACCGCCTGTTTCAGCTCGGCCTTGAGCGCCTTGAGTCGGGCCTCGATCTGGGTCAGGTCGGCCAGCAGGTCCGCGGCCAGCCGCCGGCGGGTGCATCCGAGCTGGTCACGGGGTCGCACCGCGGCCAGCATGGCCCGGTACTGGGCCACCGACTTCTTCGTCGGGACCCGCCGGGCACCAGTTCGGCCAGCAGCCGGTGCATCCGATTCAACCCCTGCGCCTTGGCCTTGGACAGCTCGTCGCGGCGGTCGCACAGCATCCGCAGCACCACCAACTCGTCGTCGGTGCTCAGCTCGCGCAACCCGCTGTCGCGCAGCGCGACCATCACCACCGCGTGCGCGTCGGTGGCGTCGGTCTTGCGACCCTGCCCGGTGTCGAACACCCGGGCCCGGGCGGCCAGCTTGGCCGGCACATCCAACACCCGCTCCCCATCGGCCAGCAACCGCTGCGCCACCGGGCGGCCGGTGCCCGATGCGCCCTCGATCGCCCAGATCCGGTCCGGCCACTGCCGCGCCACTCGAAGCAGCGCCCGGTAGCCATCCCGGTCCGTGGGCAACGTGCCCACGACCCGCAGCACCTCCCGGGTGTCGCGGGCTTCGAACGTCACCGACCGCTTGTGCGGGTCCACCCCAATGACCACACGATCCATCGCCGCCTCCTCCTCGACGCACTACCTCGACAGCGAGGACGGGCAACGCTGTTACCAGCGACAGCAGACCCTTCTCCAGCCACGCCTCGCCGCGGCGCCCGGCCAGCCCGCACGCCATGAAAGAGCCACACCCGGGATCAGGACGGGCAGCCGCAAGCAAGAGCGTCCGACCGGGCACCTACCCGCAGACTGACCGGCCAGCCAGCCCAGGGCAATAAACAGCCGCAGGCCGTGCGGTCGCGCCGAGGTCGTCGCAGAGATGAGCTGCAAGAGCTGTTCGTCACCAAGAGTGTCTGGTCGCTGTCCGGTGGTGTGGTTCCATGGCCGCCGAAACGGTGCTACCTCGGTTCGAGTGATCGCCGGGTCGCGGAACGGGCCGCCCGGCGGCCGGCTGAGACCCGGCAACCTGAGCTGACACAAGCCGAGGCGG
>DASQUF010000342.1:0-2313 GCA_035641435.1 Propionibacteriaceae bacterium
CCTGCATCTGACCGCCGTCCTCGGCGGCTCCCTGATCCGTCGTCATGGATACGACCCTACGGGGCCCGGCGGACAGGAAAATCCGTGGAGGTTCCTCCGGTCAAGACCGTAGGTTGAAGCGGTTATGCGCGACTTCCCGCCGCTCGTTGCGGATCTCGAGGCATCCCCCACTCCCGGTCGTCACGGACCACAGCTGCGGGGACGTACGCGCGCGCCCCGGTACGGAACCTTCGCCGACCCGGACACCCGCAGCCCGGCCCGCTTCCTGGGCTGGCTGTTGGCCCAGCAGCGCCTGGTGCTGTTCGTCTCAGCGGTGACGGCCGTCTTGGAGTGGGTGCCGGGCGCGATCGGCCCGTACGTGATCGGCCGGATCGTCGACGAGGGCATCACCGCCGGCGACCTGGGCCGGGTCGGTGAGCTGGGCCTGATCCTGTTCGGCCTGGTCCTGATCGGGGTGACCGCCGGCGTCTTCAACCACACGATGGTGGTCCGTTCCTGGCTGATCGGGATGTACGGACCGATGATGATGGTCAACCGGAAGTCGGTCCAGTTGGGTCACGTGCTGCCGCAGCGTACGCCGACCGGCGAGGTGCTCAGCGTCGCGGCCGGGGACGCCGACGAGTTCGGCGCGTTGACCGAGGTCATCGCCCGCGCGTTCGGCGCGCTGGCGTCGTACCTGGTGATCGCCGGCCTGGTCCTGTCCACCTCGATCCCGCTCGGCGTCATGGTCCTGGTCGCCGCGCCGCTGATCGTGGTGCTCGCCCTGCCGCTGCTGCCCCCACTGCAGCGCCGCGAAGAGGTGGAGCGGACCCGGTCGGCCGACCTGACCGGGATGGCGACCGACATCGTGGCCGGGCTGCGGATCCTGCGCGGCATCGGCGGCGAGCACACCTTCGCCCGCAACTACGCCGACCAGTCGCAGCGGACCCGGCAGGCCGGCGCCGCCGCCGGCGTCTGGCAGGCCCTGGTCGAGTCGGCCAGCGTGCTGTTCTCCGGGCTGTTTCTGGTCGTGCTGACCTGGCTGGGGGCCCGTGAGGTGGTCGGTGGGCGGCTCAGCATCGGCGAGCTGATCAGCTTCTTCGGCTACGCGCTGTTCATGGTCTGGCCGATCCAGACCTTCTTCGAGCTGGCCCAGCGCTGGGTCCGCTCGATCGTGTCGGCGCGCAAGGCGATTGCGGTGCTGTCCGGCCAGCCCCCGTGGGATACGCCGAAGGAGCCGCTGCGGCTGCCCGAGGAGGGCGTGCTACACGACGAGCGGTCAGGCTTCACCGCCGAGCCCGGTCAGCTGACCATGATCGTCTCCGGCTTGCCCGACGACTCGGCCGCGCTGGCCGACCGGCTGGGCCGCTACCTGCCGGCCGACCACGACCCGGTAAGCCTGGAGGTGGCCGACGGGCTGAGCGGTCAGCGGGCCAAGCGGGCCCTCGCTCGTCAGCAGGCCGAGCGGGCGAAGCTGGCCGAGCGCGAGCGGGCCCTGGCCGGCGAGAAGTGGGGGGTCAGTCTGGGCAGTGTCGACCTGGCCGATGTGCCGATCGCCGCCGTCCGGGACAAGATCCTGGTCAGCGACAGTGCGAGCCAGGTGTTCGCGGGCACGCTGCAGGAGGCGATCGACCCGCACGGGGACCTGAGCCTCGAGCAGGCCGAGGCTGCGCTCTACACGGCGGCCGCGGATGATGTGTTCCTCGCGATGGACGGCGGCTGGCAGGGCCGGCTGGACGAGAAGGGCCGGGGGCTGTCCGGCGGTCAGCGGCAGCGAGTTGTCCTGGCGCGCGCGCTGGCCCGCGAAGCCGACATCCTGATCATGGTCGAGCCGACCTCGGCGGTGGACGCCCACACCGAGGCCCTGATCGCCGAGCGGCTGGCCGCGTACCGGCAGGGACGGACGACCATCGTCACCACCGGCTCGCCGCTGCTGCTGCACTACGCGGACCGGGTGGCGTTCCTGTCCGGAGAGCGGGTGATGGCGTACGGCACCCACGAGGAGCTGCTGCGCACCTCTCGTGGCTACCGGGGCGTGGTGGCACGGGCGCTGGATGACCAGACCGGAGACGAGACCGGTGTCGGCCGGGTTTACGAGGGGGGTCACCCCTCGGGGATGAACGGGGAGGAGGGATGACGGGGATGACCACCTTGCTGCGGCGGGGTCCGGAGGGGTCCGCCGAGACCTGGCGGACGGTTGAACCGACCCCGAGGGTGCCTCCGGAGCTGATTCCGCCGGCCGAGGGCTCGACGCGCGACCGGCTCCGGGCCTGGCGCCGGCGGCACCTGCTGCGGGAGCGGCGGGCCCAGGAGTACTTCGCCGAGTCCCGCCGG
>DASQUF010000343.1:0-4047 GCA_035641435.1 Propionibacteriaceae bacterium
CACCAGCCCGTCGTCGGTGTGCCGGTACGCCGCCGGCAGCCGGTCCAGCTTGCCCTCGGGTACCCACTGCGCCGTGTTGGTCATGCCGAGCGGACCGAAGAGATCGTCCTCCAGGTGGTCGCCGAGGGGCCGACCGGTGAGCCGGGCCAGCATGATGCCCAGGACTGCGAACGAATGGTGGTACCGCCAGCCCTCGCCCGGCTGGAAGGCGAGCGGCAGCTCGGCCAGCCGGGCCAGCCACTCGTCCGCGTCGATCGCGGGAGGCTCCCATCCCGCCTCGGTGCCGTTGTCGATCATCGCCTGGTGCAACGGCGTGTCGGCGAACAGCATGCCGTAGCCCGAGGTGTTGGTGAGCAGGTGGCGCAGTGTGAGCGGCCGCACCGCGGGCACCGTGTCGTCGAGCGCCGCCCCTGGGTTGACCAGTACCCGCCGGTCGGCGAGCTCGGGCAGCCACTGCTCCACGCTCGAGTCGAGGCTCAGCTGACCAGCCTCGACCAGCCGCAGCGCCGCCACCGCCGCGATCGGCTTGGTCATCGACTGGATGCGCATGATGGCGTCCTCACGCATCGGCGCGCCGTCGACGGCGGCCACGCCGGCGGCGACCACCTCAGGTTCGTTCCGGCCGAGCAGGGCCACCGCACCGGGAATGGTCCCGGCCCCGACCTGCCGAGCGATCCAGTCGGACAGCACAGTCGTCACCCGGACGACTCTGCCAGATGGGTCGGTGGGTGTCGCCCCGGCGGGGTAGAACATCCTCCGTGACCGACGACGAGATCACCGCGACCGCCCGCCGGGTGTTCGGCCACGAGCAGCTGTGGCCGGGCCAGTACGACGCGGTCCGGGCGCTGCTGGACGGGCACGATGTCCTGCTCGTCGGTTCCACCGGCAGCGGCAAGTCGCTGGCCTACCAGCTGCCGGCAGTGCTGCTGCAGCGGCCGACCCTGGTGGTGTCTCCCCTGCTGGCGCTGCAGGCCGACCAGGTCACCCGCCTCGACCAGCGCGGGACGCAGACGAGTGCCGCCCGGATCAGCTCGGCGGAGACGCCGAAGCAGCGCCGCCAGGCGCTGTCGGCGGCCGCCGCCGGCGACCTGGAGTTCCTGTTCCTGGCCCCGGAGCAGCTGGCCAACGACGACGTACGGGAGGCGATCGCCGCGCTGCGCCCCAGCCTGGTCGCCGTCGACGAGGCGCACTGTGTCTCGTCCTGGGGCCACGACTTCCGGCCCGACTACCTCCGCCTCGGGGAGCTGCTCGCTGATCTCGACGACCCGCGGATCATCGCCATGACCGCCACGGCGGCACCGCCGGTACGCGCCGACATCCTCGAGCGGCTTCGGCTGCACGATCCGACTGTGGTGGTCGGCGGCTCGGCCCGGACGAATATCTACCTCGCCGTGGAGCGCTGTCTGGACGAGGCCGACCAGCGGGCCCGGGTGCAGCAGGCCGTGCTCGGCACGGCCGGTCCGGGGATCGTCTACGTCCGCACCCGTAAGGCGAGCGAGGCGTACGCGGCCGACCTGGCCGAGGCCGGGCTGGCGGCGGCGGCGTACCACGCCGGCCTGGGGAAGCGGGTCCGCGATGCGGTGCAGGAGGACTTCATGGCCGGGCGGCTGGAGGTGATAGTGGCCACGTCGGCGTTCGGGATGGGGGTGGACAAGCCGGACATCCGGTTCGTGGTCCACGCCCAGGCGCCGGAGTCGCCCGACTCCTACTACCAGGAGGTGGGCCGGGCGGGTCGGGATCGGGCGCCAGCGGTCGCCCTGCTCTACTTTCGACCCGAGGACCTCAACCTGGCCCGCTTCTTCACCGCGGCCCGGCCGGAGCCGGCCGAGGTGGCGGCGGTGCTGGACGCCTGGCCGGAGGGCACCGAGCCGGACCGGGCCCAGCTGGTCGAGCAGACCGAGCTGAGCGCGCGCAAGCTCGGCCGGATCCTCAACCTGATCGACGAGGCGAAGACGAACGGGCACCGACCGAATGTGGTCGCCGTGGTCGAGCGGGCCGAGGCGTACCGGAAGCTGCAGGAGTCACGGATCGAGCGGATGCGGGCGTACGCGGAGACCCGGCGCTGCCGGCGGCAGTTCCTGCTCGAGTACTTCGGCGAGCAGACCGCCGAGCTCTGTGGGGACTGCGACAACTGCCGGGCCGGTCTAGCGACCGACGCGCCCGACGCCGGACCGTTCCGGGTCGAGCAGCCGGTCACCCACCCGGCCTTCGGCGCCGGCGTTGTGATGGGCGTCGAGGGCGACGAGCTGACCGTGCTGTTCGACGACGTCGGCTACAAGACCTTGTCCCTGCCGGCTGTGGTTGAACAGGAGCTGCTCGTGCCAGCGGGCTAGCGATAGCCTCAGCGGCCGAGGCCCTCCTTGTCGACCCGGCGATGGTAGGCCATGCCCGCCAGACCGCCGAGAATGGCGCCGATCAGCGCCACCAGGGCCACGGCAACCGCGGTGATCACGCCGGCCGTGGTCAGGTCGCCCTCGTTGACCGGGATCCGCGGGAACCCGTTGAGGTTGGCCAGCAGGTTGAACTGGGAACCGGCCACGGCCCCCAGGATCGCCACGACGACGGCGATGATCAGCGCCCAGAGCCAGACCCCGAGGCCCTGCTTGCCGCCGGCGAACCGCGCCATCCGGCCGGCCACGTAGCCACCGGCGAAGTAGCTGATCAGGATGATCCCCAGGAGGACCAGTCCGCCGACCAGGCCGATGGTCTCGATAGGGGCGGCGGCCGCGTCGGTGGGGTCGACGTTGGTGGCCAGTCCCAGGCCGGCGCCCGCGGCGGCGAGCAGCCCGGTGAGCAGCACCGCCATGCCGGTCGCGGTCAGCCAGCCGAAGAAGCAGGCCCCGAACTTCATGCCGCCGAAGCGCTCGTTCTCCCGGGCCACCACCTCCTTGCGGCTGAGCGGGGTGTCGGCCGGCGAGGCCGCGGTGGCCTCGCGGTCGTTGGTTCGGTCGGCGTCCATCCGGTCGGCGTCGATCCGGTCGGCGTCCATTCGGTCGGTACGCGTGGTTTCGTTGCGATCTGGGGGTGGGACGGTGCTGCTCACGACATGGCTCCTCGAGGAATGATCATGCTCTCTGATCACGGTACCGCTGCGCCTTTACGGCGTAAACAGCCGGGTCGCCACCGATCGGTGGATGGTGTTGAGCCGCTCCGCCTGGCTCATCGCCCGGTCGTAGTACTCCTGCGGATCGACCTCGTCCCGCCACCGCGGCGCCGGGATTGGGGTCAGCGCCTGCCAGCCCGCGGCCTTGGCGCGTACGGCGTCCAACATCCCTTCGACCTCGATCAGGTCACTCAGCGGCGCCCGCCGCAGCAGCGACCCGTTCGGCTTGAGCCGGCCGACCCGCTCGCCGAGCAGCAGCACCAGGCTCTGGGCCCGGTCGGGTTGAACCCCCTCCGCCTTGAGCACAGAGCGGAGCGCTCGGGCGTCCTGCTCGACCTCCGCCCGCAGCTCAGCCAGCTCTGAGCCGTACGGGCGGTCGCGCTGGTTGCGCTCCGCCCGGCGGAACAGCTCCATACCGGCCTGGGCGGCGGCGTCGTGGTTGCGCAGGTAGATGGCGAGCGACTTCTGGTGCATACCTCATCAATACCCACGAGGCCGGTGCGCGGCACAGCGACCCTTCGAGCGACCAGGTTGGACTCGTTCGCGGGTGGCCAGGTTCGAGCCCGGACGCCGGACATCCGCGATGGTCCATCTTCCCCGAATCCGCCCCGATTTCTACCCGGAAATTCACCGGATGTTCGAGCCATGTCGATCTTCACTAAGCAACTCGGTTGCCGCTTTACACCTGATCAGGAGGGTTTTGCTTGCCCGCGACCCGCCGTTCGCTGAATCCGCCAACATCGTCTAGCGTGGTCCCGGCCCGTGTGGGCAGTGAGTCTGGCAAAGGGTGGGCAATCGCTTTGCGGCACAAGTTGTCGGTCCTGGGTCGATCCAGTTCGGGTCGAGCCCGCGGTCGAGTCGTCATCATCTCGGGCAGTTTCGGAGCGGGCCATGACGCGGCCGCCAAGGCCATCGCCGCCCGGCTGGTCGAGGCGGGCTACACC
>DASQUF010000344.1:0-3982 GCA_035641435.1 Propionibacteriaceae bacterium
GATCGGCGAGACCCGTCGGCTCCGGCAGGGTGACCTGTTCGTGGTGGCGCAGCCGGACCGGCCCTTCCTGGTTCGCTGGGAGACGCCGATCCGCATCCAGGCGTACTCGTTCGACCCGTCGGTCCTGCTCGACGTGGCCGCCGCGCCCGACGACCTGGTGCCGCGCTTCACCGCCCTGACGCCGGCCTCCGCCGGTGGCAAGCAGCTCGTCGCGACTGTCCTCGACTACCTGGTGCACGACGTGGTGGACAATCCGGACGCGCTGGCGAGCCCGCTCATCCGGCAACGGAGCGTCCGTGCCCTGGCCGCAGCACTGCTCGAGACCTTTCCCAACACTGCGTCCCGCGACCCGGTGGTCAGCGACCGGATCGAAGCCGCCCACTCTCGCGTCCTGCGCACCGCAGTGGCGTATGTGCACGACCACGCTCACGAGGACATCTCGGTCCGCTCCCTGGCCGAGGCGGCCGGGGCGAGTCGACAGGCCGTCCACCTGGCGTTCTCGCAGCACCTGCAGACCACTCCGCGCGCCTACCTGGAGCGGGTGCGGTTGGACCGGGTCCATCGGGACCTGGCCGACCTCGACCCCTCGACGACGACCGTCGACCAGCTGGCCCTGCTCTGGGGATTTCTCGACCTGGAGCGCTTCCGCCGCGACTACGAGCACACGTTCAACACGTGTCCGGAGCAGACGCTGTGGTCATGACCCCGCCGGGCCGGAGCTGGCCGGTCATCGTCGTCAGGCGGTGAGCCGGCCCGCGGTGAGATGGGCGCGGTCGGCGGCCTCGCGTCCGGCCCCCCAGCCGGCGGCGTTGTACCGCCCGGCCTTCGCGGTGCGGGTCTGCGGGAACAGCCGCTCGAACTCGGCCTGCACAGCGTCGGTCTGCCGTTGCAGCACCGGCACCAGCTCGGCCCCGTATGAGGCCGCCGCGGCGGCGCTGCTCTCGGTCAACCGCTCGCCGATGCGCACCGCGTACGCCATCAGGAAGGACCGGCGGAAGGAGGCCGAGCGGTCGAACGACCCGGCCCGGCGCGCCCCAGCCTCGGCCATTGCCCGGGTGGCCTGAATCAGCAGCGAGGTGAACAGCATCTCGACCTGGTCCACGTCGACCGGCGTGCCGAGCACCGTGACGAGCCCGAGCGGCTTGTTCCAGACCGCACGGCACCGGTTGGCCCGAGCCACCTGGTTGAGCAGCGAGACCTTCTCCCCGGCGTACGGGTTGCGGATGTGCACGCGTATGCCCCGAATGTCGATCGGACCATCGCCGGCGACCCGCAGCAGCGCCTCGTCGATCGCGTGCCGGGTCATCAGGTCCTGCGCCTTGGCCGTGAACGTCTCGGCCTCGGCAGCGAACTCGGTCGCCTCTGCCTTGGCCAGCAGCGTCCGGACCCGGTTCAGCACCCGGCTGCGCTCCGAGCCGTTCTCGACCGGACGGCTGTGCACGGTGCTGCGGGCCCAGGCCGACGGTGGTGGCAGCAGCTGCTCCAGAGCGGGGAGCGCCGCGAGCATCACCAGCAGCTGGACCAGGTCGGTCCAGATCTCGACCACCGGCCGGCACGGGCCGGCGAAGGCCGCGACCAGCCGGTCCGGGGTGTGCTCCGCGCCCGGGGCCACGGCCTCGTCGGCCACCGCCATCAGCTGGTCCCGCCACACCTGCGGGGGCGACATCGCCGTGGCGCCAGACCCGACCTGAGCCACGATGGCCGTCGCCAACAAGGGAACTAGGCGAGACCGGGACCGCCGCACCACGTGGATCAGGTCGGCGGGCTGCCACCCGTACTCCCAGCGGGCGACCAGTGACTGCCGCAGCCGCAGCGACGCCAGCGCGTCCATCTCGGCCAGCCCGGCCCGGTCGTGGGCGACGAGCTCGTCGGCCACCAGCAGGCTGACCGCGTCGGCCGGCAATGCCTCGGCGGCATGCAGCAGCCGACCGAGCCCGCTCTCCACCGGCTCGAGGCGCTCCTCCCCCGGGCGCGGACCCGAGCGGAAGCCGTACCGCTCATGCTCGTGCTGCGTGGCCACGGGAAGTGATCTTGTCGGTCGGCACTGACAGAAGCGGCCCCGACACGCCAGGTCTCAGGTTGTCTTAGGCTGTCCGGGGCTCGAGGCGGGCGAAGGAGGCAGATGACCTGGCTGGTCACCGGCGGTGCCGGGTACATCGGTGCGCACGTCGTTCGGGCGTTCGCCGAGCAGGGCATCCCGACCGTGGTGGTCGACGACCTGTCCAGCGGACACCGGTCGTTCGTCGCGGGCGAGGTGCCGTTCTACGAGGGCAACGTGACCGACGGGGCCCTGCTGCGCCAGATCTTCGACCAGCACGCCATCGACGGGGTGGTGCATCTGGCCGGGTTCAAGTACGCCGGGGTCTCGGTCAGCCGTCCGCTGCACACCTACACCCAGAACGTCACCGGCATGGTCACCCTGCTGGAGGCGATGGCCGCCCACGACGTGCCCCGGTTCGTGTTCTCCTCCAGCGCCGCCGTCTACGGCACACCCGACTCCGGCCTGGTCACCGAGGCGACGCCCACCCGACCCGAGTCGCCGTACGGGGAGTCCAAGCTGATCGGCGAGTGGCTGCTGGCCGATCAGGCGCGGGCGACGGGCGAGGCTGCGCAGCTCCGGCACACCTCGCTGCGCTACTTCAACGTGGTCGGGTCCGGTTACCCCGACCTGCGCGACACCAGCCCGCACAACCTGTTCCCGCTGGTCTTCGACGCCCTGGCCGAGGGCCGGGTACCGCACATCAACGGCGACGACTACCCCACCCCGGATGGCACCTGCGTCCGCGACTACGTCCACGTCTCGGATCTGGCCATATCCCACGTCGCGGCCGCGCAGGCAATGCTCGCCGGGCGACCGCTGGAACCGGTGTACAACCTCGGCAGCGGCACCGGGCTGTCGGTCCGGCAGATCATGGACGCGGTGGCACGGGGCACCGGGATCGACTTCGCCCCCGAGGTACGGGGGCGCCGACCGGGCGACCCGGCCCAGATCGTGGCCACGGGCGAGCTGGCGGCGCGGGACCTGGACTGGAAGATGCGGCACAGCGTGGACGAGATGGTGGCCTCGGCCTGGGCGGCCCGGCAAGCCGCCTGACCGCTGCTCGGGCGTAGCCCGCCGGCGCTTCGAGCATCGCCAGGTGCGCTCTGGTGGCGATCGGAGGAGCGATGAGGGAAGGGCGTAGTTCCGTTCCTGAAGAGCGACGACGACGCCAGCAGTAGAGCGCGACGGGTGCGAGAAGAGCCCAAGGAGGGACCTCACACCCGAAACACCGCTGTCACATTGCTGCGGGAACTGGAACGCGGGCGTAACTCGGCACCAATTTGGTGCAACACAGAACGAGCAGAGTTCTTCGTAACCTCGGCCGGCTCAGGATCCAGCTCGCCCGGGGCGACATACAAGTTCCAGTTACTTCACCGAAAGAAGCAACATGACCCCACTCGAACTCGATTCAGGCAACACCGCCTGGATTCTCACCTCGGCTGCGCTGGTGTTGCTCATGACACCAGGGCTTGCGCTCTTCTACGGCGGCATGGTCCGCGCGAAGAGCGTCCTCAACATGATGATGATGAGCTTCGGGGCACTCGCCCTGGTCTCGATCCTCTGGGTGCTCTACGGCTACTCCTTCGCCTTCGGCAACGACATCGGCTACGGGCTGCTCGGCAACCCGACGGAGTACCTCGGGCTCAACGGGCTGATGGAGGACACCGACGCCAGCCTGCCGGCCATGGCCTTCGTCGGCTTCCAGGCCGTGTTCGCCATCATCACCGTGGCCCTGATCTCCGGCGCCATCGCCGACCGGGCCAAGTTCAGCACCTGGATGATCTTCGTCGGCATCTGGGCCTCGATCGTCTACTTCCCGGTCGCCCACTGGGTGTTCGACTTCACCCTGACCGACGACAACGACGTGGTCACCCACACCGGCGGCTGGATCGCCAACGACCTGGCGGCGATCGACTTCGCCGGCGGCACCGCGGTGCACAT
>DASQUF010000345.1:0-3583 GCA_035641435.1 Propionibacteriaceae bacterium
GAAGCTGCGCGTCTCCGTGGACCAGGCGGCGCTCCGCGAGCCACTCCCGAAGCTCGGTCGGGGTGCTCCAGGTCTCGGCACCGATCTGAGGCTCACGGGTGTTGACGAAGTCCCGCACCAGCCGGGCCGGCCCCGGGACGCTGACGTCGTCCTCCATCAGTCCCCTCCTGTCGGCGGCTACTTGCGGTGAATTGACTCCAGTGTAAGCCCTTGACTGGTGTTGCTATCTCTGCCAAGGTTAACACCAACGTAAGGCGTTTGTTGGTGTCAAGCGAGAAAGTGCAGTCCCATGACAATCACCACCGAGGAACGGCAGGCTCCGCCCGAGGACGCTGGTCGGGAGCGACGCGAGTTTGAAGCGGCTCCCGTGAGCGACTCCGCCCCACCAAGAAGCCTTTCGGTCAGCAGCCCGAGGTGGCGGTGGGTCGATACCGAACCAGGTGAGTCTCGGCCACCGCGGCGATCCTGGTTGGGGCTGTTCGCCTGGGCCAAGGTATCCGGCGGCTGGTGAATCGCGCCGCCAACGCGTTGCCGCATTCTCGTTAGCCGTCTGAAGACGGCAAACGGGGGTCGAGGTCGGCAGCCACTGTCGGTCGGCCGACGTCGCGAGCGATCCGGATCGCCATCACCACCGAGAAGGCGGCGAAGAGCCACCACTGCAACGCGTACGCCGCATTCCGCAAGCGGCCGCGCACGTCGGGCAGCGCGACCTCGGCGGGAGTCAGCGACTGGCTTGCCGCGTTCTCCGGGGCCAGCATGACGAACGCGTCGACCAGCGGCCCGGGCCAGAGCTGAGCCAGCTGCGCCACCCGGACCGACCCGATCCCGGCGGGCCCGGCCGGAGCGACCGCCTTCTCCGACGGCAGCAGGATGCCGGCCTGATCCAGTGGCCCGCTGGGCGCCCGCGGAGCGGCGGCCGATCCGCCGACCACCAGCCCGCGCACTACCGCCACGGCGTCCCCGTTCTCCAGCCGGAACAGGGTCACCACCTGGAAGGTGTCCGGGCGCTCGGCGACGGGCACCAGAACCTCGTGCTCCCCCTCGTAGGTTCCCCGGAGGGTGACTGTCCGTCCGTACCCGTCCCCCACCGGCGTCCCGGCTCGGGCGACCGAGGGCAGCGACACCGGTGGCTCGGCAGCCCGCGCGGCCGCTGCCTCGGCCCCCTGCCGCTGGTACACCTGGAACTGCCAGATCCCGGCCAGCACCATCCCCGCGGCCAGCACCAGGCCGAGCAGGACCACCAGCGCGGCCTTGACCCGTTGCATCGTCAGCCGGTGGGCGCCAGGCTCGCCCGTGCCGCCGCTGTCCGCACCAGGTCGGCGCACATCTTGCCCAGGCTCCAGTCAGCGGCCTCGATGGCCAGCGGCACCGAGGAGGTCTCGGTCATCCCGGGTGAGACGTTGACCTCCAGGAAGGTCGGTTCGCCGTCCGGGGTCACGATCAGGTCGGTTCGGGACACGTCCCGCAGGCCCAGCACGTCGTGCACCCGCAATGCCAGCGCCGCCGACCGCTCGGCGATCTCCGGGTCGACCTCGGCCGGGCAGAGGAACCGGGTCGCCCCCGCGGTGTAGCGGGCGGTGTAGTCGTACACCCCGGACTCCGGCCGGATCTCCACCCCCGGCAGCGCCTCGGGCCCGGACCCGCGGTCCACCACGGCCACCGCGATCTCCGTCCCCGCGATGAACTCCTCGATCACCGCAACCGGACCGTACGCGTACGCCCCGACCATCGCCGCCGGCAGCTCGGCCGGCCGGGACACCTTGCTGGCGCCCAGCGCCGACCCGCTCCGCGAGGGCTTGACCATCATCGGAAAACCGACCTGCTCACCCAGCGCCGTCACCAGGGCCGGAGCGCCGAGCTCGCGGAAGATCTCATGCGGCAGGGCGACCTGGCGGGGCGCGCGTACGCCGGCCTCGGCCACGACGCGGGTGCATACCGACTTGTCGAACGCCACCCGGCAGGCCGCGCCGATGGAGCCGACGAACGGCACGTCGAGCAGGGCCAGCACTTCGCGCAGCGCCCCGTCCTCGCCGGCCTCACCGTGCAGCACCGGGAACACCACGGCGCCGGGATGCTCGGCCAGCCGGCCCAGCAGCCCCGAGTCGACGTCGGACTCGACGACGTCGTAGCCCTGGCCGCGGAGCGCCTGGGCCACCCGTCGTCCCGACCGCAGGGAAACGTCCCGTTCGTGCGACAGCCCGCCGGCCAGCACCACTACTGTCTCCACGTACGCCTCTCGTGTCACGCTTGGTTGGGGCCGGGGCCCTGCTGGTACGCGGACGGCAACGATCCCCGGTCCCGGCCCGGCCCGACCGCCGTGCCGAAGGTCTCCATCACGCTGGTCTCGTTGTGCAGCACTTCGCCGAGCCGCCGGGCGCCCTCGATGATCCGCTCCGGCGTGGGGTAGCAGTAGGACAGCCGCATGTGCCGGCTGCCGAACCCGTCGGCGTAGAAGGCGGTGCCGGGGACGTACGCCACCCGCGCGGTGACGGCGCGCGGCAGCATGGCCTGGGAGTCCAGGCCCGGCGGCAGGGTGACCCAGACGAAGAAGCCGCCGCTGGGGTGGGTCCAGCTGGTGCCGGCGGGCATATGGTCGGCCAGCCCGGCCATCATCGCGTCGCGGCGCTCGCGGTACATCTCCCGGAACACCTTGATCTGGCCGCGCCAGTCGTGGTTCTGCAGGTACGCAGCGACCGCGAACTGCGAGAAGACCGGCGGGCAGAGCGTCGCGGACTCCTGGGCCAGCATCAGCTTCTCCCGGACGGCGTGCGGCGCCAGCACCCAGCCGATCCGGAAGCCCGGGGCGAAGGTCTTGGAGAACGATCCGAGGTAGACCACGTGCTTCTCGTTGAGCGAGCGCATGGCCGGCAGCGGGTCGGCATCGAAGCCGAGCAGGCCGTACGGGTTGTCCTCGACCACCAGCAGATCGGCGCGCTCGGCGACCTGGAGCAGCTCGGTCCGGCGCTCCATCGTCTGGGTGACGCCGGCCGGGTTCTGGTGGTTGGGGACGGTGTAGAGGAACTTGACCGTACGCCCGGCGCGACGCAGCGTCATGATGGCCTGGCTGAGCGCCGACGGGACCAGGCCGTACTCGTCCATCGCGACGTGCACGACCTCGCACTGGTAGGACCGGAACACCCCCAGCGCGCCGACGTAGCTGGGCGCCTCGACGAGCACCACGTCACCCGGGTCGCAGAAGATCCGGGTGGTGAGGTCGAGGCCCTGCTGTGAGCCGACGGTCACGGTGACGTCGTCGGGGTGCGCGTCGATGCCCTCGAGCTTCATCACCTCGCAGATGGCGTCGCGGATCATCGGCTCGCCCTGCCCGGAGCCGTACTGCATCGCCCGGCGGCCGTCGTTCAGCACCAGCTGCTCGAGCGTCGCGCCGACGATGTCCAGCGGCAGGTCGGCGATGTTCGGCATCCCGCCGGCCAGCGAGACCACCTCGGGCCGGTTGGCCACGGCGAACAGGGCACGGATGGCCGAGGCGGTCATCCCGTGGGTGCGGGCGGCGTACCGGTCGACGTAGTGGTCGAGCCGGGTGTCCCGGCGCGGCCGATCCAGACCGGCCCAGTCCGAGACG
>DASQUF010000346.1:0-3962 GCA_035641435.1 Propionibacteriaceae bacterium
CCTAGTGCCCGTTCTGCTTGGCGCGCTCGAAGCTCGCCCGGATTTCCGCCTCGGCCTCGTCGACGCCGGTCCAGGTGGCGCCCTCGACCGACTTGCCGGGCTCCAGGTCCTTGTAGACGCTGAAGAAGTGCTCGATCTCCAACAGCAGGTACTCCCGGACGTCGGAGATGTCACGGACGTGGTCACGCCGGTGGTCCGAAGCCGGCACACACAGCACCTTGTCGTCGCCGCCGGCCTCGTCGGTCATCCGGAACATGGCGATCGCCCGGCAGGTGATCAGACACCCCGGGAAGGTCGGTTCCGAGACCAGCACCAAGGCGTCCAGCGGGTCGCCGTCCTGGCCGAGAGTCCCCTCGATGAAGCCGTAGTCCGCCGGGTAGGCCGTCGCGGTGAAAAGTGTCCGGTCCAGCCGGATCCGCCCTGTCTCGTGGTCCACCTCGTACTTGTTCTTGCCGCCCTTGGGTATCTCGACGGTGACGTCGAACGTTATCCCACTGAGCGGGTGGCTGGCCTTCTCGGCGTTGGGTGCGGTCACCGGACCTCCTTAGGATTGCTGCCCGGAGCCTATCGTCGTTCAGGAGGGCAGGGCCTTGCCGGTTAAGCGGGTGCTTGCTGCTGCGGTGGTGGTGACCATCCTTGCGGCGGCGCTGGCCGGCTGCGGCCGGCCGATCCCGACCACCCAGACCGGCAGCACCACGCCCACCACCGCACCCGCGACGTCGCCGTCCGCCCGGTCCGGAACCTCCGCAACACCCCCGCCGTCGGCATCACCCTCGCCGAGCGCGCGTACGCCGTCGCCGGTCCTGTTGCCCGCGCCCCCCGGAGGGCCGCCGAACGCGGCCAAGGTCAGCGCCCGGGTGAACCGGACCCGGGTGAAGGACGCCCTCGGCGGCTACTCGGCGGCGGTGGTCGATGTCAGCAGCGGGGCGACCCTGTTCCGGCACCAGGCGGAGCGGGCGCGGATCCCCGCCTCGACCCTGAAACTGGTCACCGGTGCGGCCGCACTGTCCGCGCTCGGACCAGACCACATCTTCCGTACGACGGTGGTCAGTCCGCGGGCGGGAGAGATCGTCCTGGTCGGCGGCGGCGACCCATACCTGACCGCGAAGCCGGTGGCCGGCACCTTCCCGCGCCGGGCGTCCGTGACCGAGCTGGCCAAGAGCACCGCTGCCGCCCTGGCCAAGAGCAAGACCAAGACGGTCCGGCTCGGCTACGACGCCCGGCTGTTCGCCGGGCCGGCCTGGAACGCCGAGTGGCCCCGCGCGTACCGCGACCAGGTCACGTCGGTCTCGGCCCTGTGGGTGGACGAGGGCCGAGTCGCCGGCCGGTCGACGGGTCCGCGGGCCAAGGATCCGGCCCGCGACGCCGCCACAGCATTCGCGGTAGCGCTGCGCAAGAATGGCGTACGCGTCACCGGGCTGACCTCCACCCGGGCCCCGCGGGGGGCGGGGGAGATCGCAGCGGTCTCGTCCGCCCCGCTGGAGCGCGCCGTCGAGCAGATGCTGATGGTCAGCGACAACGACGCGGCCGAGGTGCTGTTCCGTCACGTGGCCCTGGCCGCTGGCCGGCCCGGCTCCACCGCCGAGGCTGTCCGGGCTGTCCGGGCCGAGCTCACCGAGCTGGGGGTATGGACCGACGGCGGCCGGATCCGCGACGGCAGCGGCCTGGCCCGGGAGAACATCCTGCCGGCAACCACTCTGGTCAAGCTGCTTCGCCTCGCCGCGGCCGAGGAGCGGCCCGAGCTACGGGCAGTGGTCACCGGGCTGCCGGTGGCCGGCGTGGAGGGATCGCTGCGGATCCGGTTCGGCGACGACGCCAGCCTGGCCGGCCGTGGGGTGGTCCGTGGTAAGACCGGCACTCTGCGCGAGGTGCACACCCTGGCCGGCCTGATCCGTACCCGCGACGGCTCGGTGCTGGTCTACGCGTTCCTGATCAACCGGCCCAAGAACGCCTACAACGCCCGGGTCTGGCTGGACCGGGTCACCGCCGCCCTCAGCACCTGCGGCTGTCGCTGAGGGATACTTTCGGGTACGGAGTTCTGGGAGCGAGTAACGCACATCCGCCCGTCGTTGCTGTCGTGCCCCTCACCCGCACCGATCGAGAGCGTTCGACCCACGTCGAAGTCGAGCGGGCTCGTCGGGACTGTCCGCGACGAGCTAGCCAAGTGCGAGGACATCGAGCGATAGCGCCAGGTCGGCTGTCGCATCGCCTGGGTCAGGCCGATTCGCTGGTGGGCTACAGGTCGATGTCGTCCTTCGCCGACTCTTGCCCTTTAGTCTCCGCTCTCCTCTTCTTACGTCCGCGCAACTGGTCGCTCGGCGATGAGATGCGCGGACAAGAGGAGATGCGCCGACTGGTTGCGCCAACCCGGCCAGGGGAGGCCCGGGGTCAGCCCGGACGGGTAACTCGTACACCTGCGCATACGCTCGAAGCCATGGCAACCTCGATGGTGGACTGGACCGTTGCGCTCAACACGGCCACCAAGCTGGTCAAGGCGGGTCCCGATATCACCCGGAGCGGTGCGGCCGTGGTGGTCGCCGAGCTGCGCGAGGCCGCGGTCCGGGCCGAGGCGTACGTCACCGAGGTCACCGGACTGGTTGCGCCCCCGGCCGCCTCGCCGGTTCTGGTCGTCGACCGGCCGCGCTGGATCGAGGCCAACCTGGACGGGTTCCGGCAGATCCTGGCGCCGCTGAACGCCAAGGCGACCGAGAAGCTGCGCAACGCCAGCTCGACCATGGCGGGGATCGGACCGCGGCTCACCGGGGTCGAGGTCGGCGCGCTGCTCAGCTACCTGGCCCCAAAGGTGCTGGGCCAGTTCGACCCGTTCTTCCCCGGTCCCGCTGCAGTTGCGGGGGGGAACGGGGGGGTCGTCCCCTCCGGCAGCGGTGGTCGCCTGCTGCTGGTCGCGCCCAATATCGTGGCCATCGAGCGCGAACTGCTCGTCGAGCCGAGTGACTTCCGACTCTGGGTCTGCCTGCACGAGGAGACCCACCGGGTGCAGTTCGCCGCCGTGCCCTGGCTGCGGGAGTACCTGACCGACCAGGTCGCCCAGGTGGTCGACTCCGCCGACCTCGACCCGGCGGTGCTCGCCCAGATGCTCCGCAACGCGGTGCAGCGGATCATCGAGAGCCTGAGCAGCAACGCCGAGATCTCCATCGTCGACCTGGTCCAGACGCCGGCCCAGCGGGAGATCGTGGACCGGATCACCGCTGTGATGTCCCTGCTCGAGGGCCACGCCGACGTGGTGATGGACAGCGTCGGCCCCGAGGTCATCCCCACCGTGGCGGCGATCCGGGACAAGTTCACCGTTCGGCGCCAGGGCCAGGGCTTCGACAAGGTCATCCGCAAGCTGCTCGGCCTGGACGCCAAGATGCGCCAGTACCGCGACGGCGCCGTCTTCTGTAAGACCGTGATCGGCCGGGTCGGTATGGACGGGTTCAACAAGGTGTGGACCTCGCCCAACACACTGCCTACCCGGGCGGAGATCATCGACCCCGAGCTCTGGCTGTCGCGGGTCCACCCGGAGCCGGCCGCCCTGTAGTACTGGCCGTGTCCGACACGACAAAAGGACACCGCACGCCCAGGGTTCAAGGGGGTCGTCCCCCTTGAAGAAATAGGGCATGCTGCGGCCATGGCGCGCCGCGAGCTGGGTCCGGCCGCGCTGGCGGTGGCTCAGGCCGTCGCGGCCGCGCTGACCGACGCCGACTCCCACCTGCTGGTTGCCTGCTCCGGCGGGCCCGACTCTCTGGCCCTGGCCTTCGGCGCCCAGCGCGCGGCCACCCGGGACGGCCGAGGTCTGACGGGCGTCGTCGTTGACCACGGTCTGCAGCCGGAGTCGGCGACGGTCGCCGAACGCGCTCGCGACCAGCTCAGCCGCCTGGGGTTCGCCGATGTTGTCGTCGCCCGCGCGACGGTACGCACGCAAGCCCACGGCGGTCCCGAGGCGGCTGCCCGAGCCGCCC
>DASQUF010000347.1:0-3178 GCA_035641435.1 Propionibacteriaceae bacterium
TCAAGGCAAATGCGAACACGCAGTTCTAGAGTCACGACTGTGACTCCGACATCGTCCCCACTGCCGATCCTGCCGACCTCGCTGGTGGGCAGCTATGCCCAGCCGGACTGGCTGATCGACCGGGCCAAGCTCGCCGGCCGCTTCCCGCCGCGGGTGCGGGCGAGAGAGCTGTGGCGGGTGCAGCCGGAGTACCTCGAGCAGGCGCAGGACGATGCCACGGTCCTGGCGGTCCGCGCACAGGAGGAGGCGGGACTCGACATCATCACCGATGGTGAGATGCGGCGGGAGTCGTACAGCAATCACTTCGCCACAGCCCTCGAGGGCGTCGACATCGACAATCCGGGGACGGCTCTTGATCGTAGTGGCCATCCCAACCCGGTGCCGCGGATCGCCGGGCCGATCGTGCGGCCGCTGCCGGTCGGCGTCCGCGACGTGGAGTTTCTGAAAGCGCACACCGACCACACGGTCAAGATGACCGTGCCGGGCCCGTTCACCATGTCGCAGCAGGCGCAGAACGACCACTATCCTGACCTCGAGTCGGCGGCGCTGGCGTACGCCGCCGCGGTCAACGCCGAGATCAAGGACCTGCACGCGGCCGGTGCCGACCTGGTCCAGATCGACGAGCCGTACATGCAGGCGCGGCCCGAGGCGGCCCGCGAGTACGGCCTCGCGGCGCTCAACGCCGCGCTCGACGGCGTCACCGGTACGACCGCCGTCCACATCTGCTTCGGGTACGCCGCGATCATCCACGACCGGCCCGAGGGGTACTCGTTCCTTTCTGAGCTGGCCGGCTGCTCGGCCGACCAGATCTCGATCGAGACCGCACAGTCGGGTCTGGATCTCGGCGTCCTGAAGGACCTCAGCGAGAAGACCATCATCCTGGGCGTCATCGACCTGTCCGACCACGAGGTCGAGTCCGTCGAGCTGGTCGCCGATCGCGTTCGCCGAGCTTTCCGGTATGCGTCACCGGACCGGATCATCATCGCCACCGACTGCGGGATGAAGTACCTCCCTCGGGCGAGCGCCGAGGGAAAGATGCGTGCCATGGCGGGCGCCGCGTCCATCCTCCGCGGGTAGCTCTAGCGCCCAGCGAGTAGGCGATCCGGTCCGGGCGAGGTTCATGCCGGGCTGGGGGCCTGGGGTGCCGGCGGCCGTCGTCGTTGCACCGCGCCTGACCACCGCGGGAGGCGTACACGAGGAGCCTTACCCGGCCACCAGGGCCCGGAGTTCGTCCGCCCCGCGATCACCGCGACATTGGTCGGCTTCCTGGCAAGCTGTATTGATTCGCCACGGCGGGCCGGGCTTCGGGTTGCGACGCTCCGGCTCATCGTCGGTCCTGTCGAGCCCAAGCAGCGCCGCAGCCGGCGGAGGCGCCACCTGAGTCTCCAGCGCGCTGCGCCCGCCGGATAGGAGCAAGTCACTGCTGGTGAATAGGCGACGACCGCGCTCACCGGGTTGGAGACGCCGACGTGGTCGCCAATGTCCCCTCGAGCCGCTCGTCACTTGCCGTCAGGGCCAGCGAGGCGAGGTGCCGGCCGGAGGAGGCGCCGCCGGTCGCGATGCGGTCCGGATCCAGCCCGTAGTCGGCCGCATTCGCCCCAGCCAGCGCGCCGCGGCCTTCAAGTCATACACCGGCGCGGGGTATGTCACTGGCGGGACAGCCCGTAGTTCGCATTCGCGACGGCGAACCGACGTCGGGGCCCCGATCCCGACTGCCTAGAAATCGAATTTCAGCTCCTCCAAGTTCGACGTTTCCGGAGCACGTTCTGCCGGTTGGGTCACTTGAAGAACCCTGTGGTCGTTGGCGGATGAGGCAGCAAGAGCTGGGTCAGGGTGTCGCTCAGCCAGTTCTCGTAGTGGCCGGGGCTCCATCCTCGATGGCTGGTGAGTTCGGCATATGTGTCGGGGACGAGACCGTGCGCCGCGTTCCCGGGCACTGTTGGAAATGGCCGAGCGTTTGGAAACACGCGCCCCGGAGCTGGCCTTGATGCTGACACGAGAGAACGGCAAAATTCTGGCCGAAGCGACCGCCGAGGTCGGCGCGCCGGCCGCAACGTTGCGCCACAGTGCCGCTCAGACCCTGACCGAGGTCGGCACCGCCGCCGAAGTGGCGCCAGGCCACTATTCAGCAGCCTGGCCGAACCGGTCGGTGTCGTCGCGATCATCGTGCCGTGGAACGCACCGGTGGCGCTGTTCATCCGTTCCGTAGGCCCCGCGCTCGCCGCCGGGAATACCGTCGTGGCAAAGCTCCCCGGGCAGACCGGGCTCACCAATGCGCGCGTCGCCGACATCATGTCGCAGGTGCGGTCACTGCCTGCCGGTGTTGTCAACATGCTCACCGAGTCGGGTAACACTGGTGCGCCGTTCCTTATCCGATCCGACGATGTCGACATGGTCAGCTTCACCGGCAGCATTCCGATCGGCCGCCAGATCGCTGCCGCGGGCGCCAAGACGCTGAAACGGATCAACCTGGAGCTCGGCGGCAAACTCCGATGGTCGTCTTCGATGATGCGTTGCTCGCCGCCACGCTTCCGCTGCTGACCGCCGGTGTGACGACCTCTGGCGGCCAGTTCTGCATGGCGGGCTCTCGGATCCTGGTTCAGCGCGGCATCGCCGATCAAGTGCGCGAGCACTTAGCGGAACGGCTCAGCCACGTTGTAGCGGTCGCCCGCGCCGTGCTCAGCCCGGCGCCGCGGCTGCTGCTCGACGAACCCACCGCCCACCTCGACCGGCCCGCGGCCCGACGGCTGCTCAGGCGGCTCGCCGAGGACCCCCGCTCGGTCGTCCTGGTCACCCACGCGGCCGACCTGCTCGACCCGCGGTGGCGGATCGAGACGCTGCAGCACCGGACCGGTTGAGGTCATCGCCGGCGAGTAATGGTGGATTCGGAGGCTCCGCCGCATCTAAGGGGCTAGGCCGCATAGTTCGGCGGTCGCGACCCACATCCGCTCGGCGGCGTCCCGATCTGAGGCCAGTGGGTTGGTCCTGGCTGGCCGACGTTTCTCGAAGTAGCTGCCGGTGACGGCGGCTGCTTCTGGCGAGGTGGCAGCCCAGACGAGTGTGTCGGCCCCAGTTTCGGGGGTGCGCTGCAGCGGTCGAACCAGGGTGAAGAAGATCCGGAACGTCAGTGTCGCGCCCTGATTGAGTTCGGTGCGCACGAATCCCGGACTGACCGCGT
>DASQUF010000348.1:0-2568 GCA_035641435.1 Propionibacteriaceae bacterium
GGACCGCCAGTACGGCCGGAAGGCCAGGCAGTAGGCGAGCTGGGTGCCGAAGAAGAAGGCGATCTTGAGCAGCAACGGGTCGCCGAAGGCGTCGCCCAGCCAGGCGAACCCGAGCCCGACCAGGACCCAACTGACGATGGCCGTACGCCGACCGGACGACCACAGGAAGCCGGCCAGCACGGGCATCAGGACCATCATCAGCAGTCCGGTCAGCCCGGACCGGTCGGCCAGCTCGGCGACGACGTCGACGATCGAGAGTCCGACGTACGCGACCAGGAAGGCGATGGCCATACGTCGCGTTTCCACCGGCTCAGGTTAGGCCCGGCGGAGGGGGTTGGGGTGAGTGACGGGACTCGAACCCGCGACCACCTGGACCACAACCAGGTGCTCTACCAACTGAGCTACACCCACCATGAGCGGGCCGATCCGACCCGCGCAGCGTGAAGTGTACCGGCCGGGCCGACGACGGACGAAATGCTTACGCGTCCTCCGGCAGCGGCGGCGGGACGGCGCCGGTGAGCGCGCCCTGGTGCCGGCGGGCCACGGCCCGCGCGGTCGTGCTGTCCGGGCCGGGCTGCGGCACGAACACCGCCTCGCGGTAGTAGCGCAGCTCCTCGATCGACTCCTGCACGTCGGCCAGCGCCCTGTGGTTGCCCGTTTTGGCAGGCGCCTGGTAGTAGACCCGCGGGAACCAGCGCCGCACCAGCTCCTTGATGCTGGAGACGTCGACGCTGCGGTAGTGCACGTGGTGCTCGAAAGTTGGCATGTCCCGAGCCAGGAAGGCGCGGTCGGTTCCGATCGTGTTGCCGGCCAGCGGCGCCTTGCGGGGGTCGGGCACGAACTGACGCACGTAGTCCAGGATCCGCGTCTCGGCCTCGGCCATGGCCAGCCCGTCGTCGAGGGCGGCCAGCAGTCCCGATCCGCGGTGCATCTCGCGGACGAAGTCGCTCATCGTCTCCAGCGCGTTGCCGCCCGGCTTCACCACCAGGTCGACGCCGTCGCCGAGCACATTGAGATCGGCGTCGGTGACCAGGGCAGCGACCTCGATCAGGGCGTCGGAGGTCAGGTCAAGCCCGGTCATCTCACAGTCGACCCAGACCAGGAATTCCCGCACCCCGCCACTGTAGAGGCACGGCCGCTCAGCGGTCAGGTGCGTACGCGGGGACCCACTTGACCAACCAGACCGACCCGGCCCAGGTCAGCACCCCCATGGTCACGGAGGCGGCGGCCAGCGGGGCGACCGTGCTCACGACGCTCACGACCAGCGGTCCGGCCGCGCTGCCCAGGTCGTTGCACAACCGCCACCCGCCGATGAACTGGGCCCGCTCGGTTACGGGCGCGGCGTCGGCCCCGAGCGTCATCACGACCCCGGCGGAGATGCCGTTGCCCAGGCCCATCAGCGCGGCGACCGCGGTGACCCCGGGCGGGGTGCCGGTCAGCGGCAAGAGCAGGAAGCCCAGGCCGAGCACGATCAGGGCCGGCACCGCGACGTACACGCGGCCGAACCGGTCCATGATCGCCCCGCCGGGATAGAACAGCAGCATGTCCACCCCGGCCGAGATGCCGTAGATCACGCTCACGGTGGCGGCGTCGATGCCTTGGGAGTCGGCCCAGAGCGGCACGATCGACTGCCGGGTCGAGCGGGCGGCCGAGATCACCAGGACGCCGGTGCCCAGCGTGAGCAGGACCCGGCGGTGCTCGACCAGTACGGACAGCACGGAGCGGTGCGGGCGGTCGGCCGCGGCGTGTTCGCGGCGCTGCTCCCGGGTCACGTCGGGCAGGAACGCACAAACGACGGCCGCGACCAGGCTGATGGCGGCGGCGAAGGCGTACGCGGCGGCGACACCCCAGCGGGACACGACCACGGCGCCCACGAACGGGCCGACAAACAGACCGATCCGGAAGGTGCCGCCGAGGGTCGACATGCCGCGGGCCCGGAGCCTGATCGGGATCGCCTCGGTCAGGTAGGACAGCCGGGCCAGGCTGAAGACGGCCCCGGACAGGCCGAATGCCGCGATCGCCAGCGCCAGCAGAACCAGGTTCGGCGCCAGGAACGCGCCGAGCAGGGCCACGGCGTCGACGACGCAGGCCCCGATCAACGCCCGCTGCTCGCCGATCCGGGCGGCGAGGGCGCCGGCCGGCAGGTCGCCGACCAACTGGCCGAGCCCGATCAGGGCCACGAAGAAGGCCGCCAGGCCTATCCCGGCCCCGAGGTCGCGGGCGGACAGGGCCACCAGCGGCAGGATCGCGCCCTGTCCGACCGAGACCAGCAGCGTCGGCCCGTAGACGGGGACAGCGATGTCCCGCAGCCGGCTCGGGGCCGTCGGCAGCGGTCGCCCGCTCCCGCCGGTCGCCACGTCGGCCCAACGTACCGACCGGAGCCCACCGTTAAACTCGCTCGGAGCGGTGTACGCCGTCGGCCCCGGTAGCTCAGTGGATAGAGCAGCAGCCTTCTAATCTGTCGGTCGTAGGTTCGATTCCTACCGGGGGCGCAAAACATAGCTCCGACTAGGTGCGCTAGTTTCGAGATCCACTCCTAATCCGTGTCGCTCCCCACATCGCTCCCCA
>DASQUF010000349.1:0-7549 GCA_035641435.1 Propionibacteriaceae bacterium
GAGGCGAAGATCAGACCGACGCCGATGCCGGGGCCGATGGCACCGAGACCGTAGCCGACGATGCCGAGCGATCCGACGAGCTCCAGAGGAGTCATGTACTGCTTCCTTTCAGGGTTCCGCAGGTGTGCGAAGGGGTGGTCAGTGCTCCTCGGCGGCTGCCGAGGAGATGTAGTTGGCGGTCAGGACGGTGAAGATGAACGCCTGCAGCGACTGCACGAAGACCTCCAGGCCGAAGATGGCCATGCTGACGATCCAGGCCACGACGCCGGCCAGCTTGTTGACGATGGAGTCGGTGTGCAGGAGCAGGTACTCCCCGCCGAGCACGAACACCAGCACCAGCAGGTGGCCGGCGAACATGTTGGCGAAGAGTCGCAATGAGAGCGTCACGGGCCGCACGATGATGTTGGAGAAGAACTCCAGCGGGATGATGATCGGCCACATGAACCAGGGCACGCCGGACGGGAGAACCGTGTGCTTGAGGTAGCCGAGCGGCCCGTGCTTGGCGATGCCCACCCCGTTGTAGACGACCCAGACCAGCAGAGCCAGGCCGTACGCCCAGCCCACGTGGGAGGCCGTGGGCAGCAGCGTCAGCGGGAAGATTCCCCACAGGTTGTTGACCAGGATGAACGAGAACAGCGCGATCAACAGCGGCAGGTACCTGCGGAAGTCGTGCCCGATCATGTCCCGGGCGATGCCGTTGCGGATGAAGAAGTACGCGGTCTCCCCGATGAACTGGCCCTTGCTCGGCACCAGGCTGTTCTTCCGGGCCATGACCAGCCAGAAGGCGAGGACCAAGATCACGGACACGATAGCCATCAGGGCGTACTTGTCGAACCACTCGGGCCCGCCCTCGAACAGCGGCGGCAGGTCGAAGCTCGAGACCCCCGGGGCCTGAAACCCCTCCGTCTCACCCTCGCCGGTCTCCAACGGCATCAGCCCGAACAAGCCGGTCACCTCGCCCCTTCCCTGTCGTCCGCGGGTTCGGTCGGCGCGGTCGAGGCGCTCGGCGTGGCCGAGGGCTCCTCCACGACACCGAAGCGCCGGATGATCACGTAGCAACCCAGGGCCGCGCCGGCGATGATGCCGATCGGCAGCAGGAAGCCAGTGCCCAGGAAACGATCACCGAGCCAGCCGAGGAAGCCGTAGAACGCGACGCCGGCGATGAGGTAGGACAGCACCCGCATCCCGATGTCTATGCCGGCTGACTTCGCGCTCCGCTCCAGCCGCGGTTCGTCCCGCCCCGTCTCACCGTGTCCGTTCATGGCGGACCCAACGCTAGCAGTGATCTTGGCGGTGGTCACGGCTCGGATCTCGCGCTCGACGGGGGCACATACTCGGTGTCGTACGCGCCGATTCTCAACCGCGAAAAGACAAAAACCTCGACCGCGAGCCAGCCGACCACCACCACGATCGTGGTCACGAAGATCACCATCGGGACCAGGGTTGGCCACGTCTCGTAGTAGCGGTTGTACAGCACCAGCACCAGGCCGATCAGCACCACGCGGGTGGTGTAGCTGCACATCGAGACGGCCAGCAGGGTACGCGCGCCGGCGTCGGCGAACAGCACCATCACGTACTGCCCTGCCCCGTAGAAAAACAGCACCATGGCCGCAGCGAGAGCGGCCGAGGCCAGGCCCGGTACGCCGTAGCCGAGCGTGAAGCCGACCAGGCAGAGCAGGCTGGCCGCCAGTCCCCCGACCGCACCGCCGAGCAGCAGCCTGCGGGCCCGCTGGACGTGAATGCTCGGCCCCCCGGCCGACGACCGCGTGCTATCGGGTCGGCTGTCGACGGTCATCGGCGAAGCAGTCCTTACTCGTGATCGGTTCGTGGCCAGGTCGCTGAACGCGTTGGAACCCCGCGCGGGCTGCGTCTGGGAAAACTAGCACAGCAACCGCTTGTGTTCGGGCTCGGCCACGCTTACGCCGGGCGGCGGCCGCCAGCGGTGGGCGAAGAGCGCGCGGTTACCCGCGTCACGGCATGGCGGTGGTGGCCGCGGGGGCCTTGTGGCGTACGGGGCGGCCGAGAGTGATGAGCACCAGCACGAGGGCACAGACGGCGACCGCGGCTACCACGGTCCACTGGCGGTCGCTGGGAACGAGGCCGAGCACGATCACGCCGAAGGAGACCAGCGCGGACCAGACGTACATCAGCATCACCGCGCGGCGCTGGCTGTGGCCGCGCTCGAGCAGCCGGTGATGCAGGTGCTGCTTGTCGGGCAGGAACCACCAGCGGCCGGCGTAGGTGCGCCGGACGAAGGCCATGGTCAGATCGAGGAACGGCAACGCGAGGATGGCCAGCGGTAGCACCAGCGGCAGGATCGCCGGGACCAGGCCGGCAGGACCCTCCTGCAGCGAGGACGTGTCGATCTGGCCGGTCAGGCTGATCGTGGAGGTGGCCAGCAGCAGCCCGAGCAGCATCGCCCCGGAGTCGCCCATGAACATCCGCGCGGGGAAGAAGTTGTGCGGCAGGAAGCCGATACAGGCGCCAGCGATGGCCACGGTGATCAGGCTGGCCGTCGTCGCCCGGGTCAGGTCCTCGAACACCGTGAGCAGGTATGAGTACGCGAAGAACGCGCCGGCGCCGATGCCCACGACCCCGGTCGCCAATCCGTCGAGGCCGTCGACGAAGTTGACCGCGTTCGAACAGAGCACGATGAAGAACACCGTGATCGCCACCGAGGCCGAGGCGTTGAGCGACAGGATCTCGCCGGGCAGCGGGATCCAGAGCATCTTGACCCCGAGGGCCACCGCGATTCCCGCCGCCAGCACCTGCCCCGCGAACTTGGCCAGCGGCGGCAGCTCGTAGATGTCGTCGAGTACTCCGACCAGGCAGATCACCGCGGCGGCGACCAGCACTGCCCGGGAGTCCTCGCGGACCGTCGGCTCACCGCCCAGGAACGGCAGGCTGGCCGACAGCAGCATCGCGGCCGCCACCCCGGCGAACATCGCGATGCCTCCGAAATAGGGCATCTCCACGGTGTGCACGTCGCGGTCCCGGACCCGGGCCAGCGCCCCGGTGCGGAAGGCCAGCCGCCGGCACAGGCCGCTGGCCAGGTACGTCACCGCAGCCGCGATGACCAGCACCAGCAGGTACTCGCGCACTCAGCCGTCCTCACTGTCGCTGCGCGACGGAGAGTCTGGAGAGCGCATGCGCTCGCTGTCTTGTTGTTCCGCGGAACCGGGCCCTCCTCCGGCGGGCGGTTCCGCGGTCAGGTCGACCGCGGCCGGCAGCGTCTCCCGGATCACGGCCACGCTGAGGGCGCCGACCCGCAGGATCTCCCCGTCGTCGCTTCGGGTGAAGTCGACGATCGTCGAAGGCGCCCCGCCGCTTTCGGCCAGCTCTCCCCCGTCGAGGTAGACCGAGACCGTGTCCCCGAGCTGGTCGACGGCCTCGTCACAGGTCAGCGCGGCCGGCTGCCCGCTCTGGTTGGCGCTGCTCACCGCCATCGGACCCGTCCGGCGCAGGATCTCCCGGGCCAGCGCGTGGTCGGGCACCCGGAGGGCAATGGTGTCCTCGTTGTCCCCGAGGTCCATCCGCAGGCTGGGCTGCATCCGGCAGATGATCGTCAGCGGACCGGGCCAGTGCCGCTCGATCAGCTCCTTGGCCCCCTCCGGAACGTCGACCGCGAGAGCGCGGATCAGGCTGGACTCGCCGATCAGCACCGGCGGCGGCATGTCCCGGCCCCGGCCCTTCGCGTCCAGCAGCCGCTGCACCGCATCCGGACTGAACGCGTCCGCTCCGATCCCGTAGACAGTGTCGGTGGGCAGCACGATGCACTCACCGGCCTCGATCGCCTCCCGGGCCGCCTCCGTCGCCGCGGCCAGGAGGGCGGGCTGGTCACTCGTGCAGTCGAAGCGCTGGTAGCCCAACGACTCGGGCTCGTCGACCGACACGCTCACCCGCCCATCGTGCCATCTATTCGTGCTCGTCTCGCGCTCGTCGCGCCCTACTGCTGCCGTCGTCGTCATTCTCCGCGAAGCGCATGGCCGCGACCGGCCGAGCGCAACCACGCGCTTCGCTCATCGATCCTCCGATCGGCACCAGGGCGCTCCTCCGACGCTCGACTCGCGGCCGGGTCATCCCGACGCTCGCAACTCTGTCAGCGCCGGACAGCGGTCACGAAACGGGGCCGCGCGTTCAGGTCGAGATGGTCCCGGACGCCGCGGAACGAGCCCTGCCGGACCAGCACCTCGACCGCTGAGTCCCCCTGCACGTCGGCGTGCTCGACACAGACGAAGCCGGCCGGCCGGAGTAGTCGGGCGGCCGTGTCCGCGACCACCCGGATCGCGTCCAGGCCGTCGTGTCCGGAGAACAGAGCGAGCAGCGGGTCATGATCGCGAACCTCGGGCGGGACCGACTCGTACGCCTCCAACGGGATGTAGGGCGGGTTGGCGATCACCAGGTCCACGGTGCCGTTCAGCTTCTCACATGCGGTGGCCATGTCCCCGACGTGCAGCTCGACCAGCGTGTCGGCCAGGTTGCGTCGCGCGTACGCCGCGGCCTCCGGGGAGAGCTCGACAGCGTGGATGTCGGTGCGGGTCAGCTCGGTGGCGATGGACTTGGCGATCGCCCCGGACCCGGTGCCCAGCTCGACGACCAGCGGCCGGTGGTGCAGCGTGGTCATCTCCGCCAGCGCCTCGATGGCCCAGCCGGTCATCACCTCGGTCTCCGGCCTCGGCACGAACACGCCCGGCCCGACCTCCAGCTCGACCCGCCGAAAGTGCGCCCGCCCGGTCAGGTGCTGCAGCGGCACCCGCTCGGCCCGCCGGTCGACCAGCCCCGAGAACCGGCGGACATGATCATCATCGAGCTCCGCGAGCAGCGGCAGCCGGACGAGCTCGATGCCGGACACGAAGGAGAGCAGGATCCTGGCGTCCTGGGCCGCCGACTCCACCCCGGCGGCGGTCAGGCGGGCGGCCGCCGCCGACAGCAGTGGCCGGACCGGCTGGCTCACCGACACAGCTCGCCGCTGGGGCCAGTGGTCGCGCCGCTCCCGCCGATCATGATGAGGCGGGTTCGCCCACCGCGGCCAGCCGCTCGGCGGTGTCGGCCTGCTGCAGGGCCTCCACCACCGCGGTCAGGTCTCCGTTGAGCACCTGGTCCAGGTTGTAGGCCTTGAACCCGATCCGGTGGTCGGCGATCCGGTTCTCCGCGAAGTTGTAGGTGCGGATCCGCTCCGAGCGGTCCACCGTCCGCACCTGACTGCGCCGTGCGGCAGAGGCGGCGTCGGCGGCCTGCTCGTCCGCCAGCGCGGTGAGTCGGGCGCGCAGCATCCGCATCGCCTGCTCCCGGTTCTGAAGCTGGGAGCGCTCGTTCTGGCAAGAGACGACGACGCCCGTCGGCAAGTGGGTGATCCGGACGGCCGAGTCGGTGGTGTTGACCCCCTGCCCGCCGGGACCGGAGGAGCGGTAGACGTCGATCCGCAGGTCGTTCTCGTCGATGTCGACCTCGGTCTCCTCGACCTCCGGCATCACCAGCACGCCCGCAGCGGAGGTGTGCACCCGGCCCTGCGACTCGGTCACGGGCACCCGCTGGACCCGGTGCACCCCGCCCTCGAACTTCAGCACGGCGTACGGCATCGCGTCGGGCTCGCCGGCGGTCGGCGCCTTGACCGCGATGGTGACCGACTTGTAGCCGCCGAGGTCGGTCTCCTGGGCGTCGAGGACCTCAACCTTCCAGCCGCGGCTCTCGGCGTAGCGGGAGTACATCTTGAGCAGGTCGCCCGCGAACAGCGCCGACTCCTCGCCGCCCTCGCCGGACTTGATCTCCACCAGCGCGTCGGCGGAGTCGTTGGGGTCACGCGGGGCCAGCAGCCGGGTCAGTCGTTCGGTGAGCCCGGCCAGCCGCTCGGTGAGCTCGGCGGCCTCCGCGGCGAACGTGTCGTCGACCTCCGCCAGCTCCTGCGCCGCCGCCAGGTCGCCGGCCGTCCGCTGGTACTCCTCCATGCCGCGGACGATCGGGGTCAGCTCGGCGTAGCGCCGACCGATCCGGCGCGCCTTGGCCAGATCGGTGTGGATCTCCGGGTCGGAGAGGGCGGCCTCGAGCGCGGCGAACTCCTCGCGCAACGGCTGAGCGTTCTCGAACACGCGTCTCCTTTCTCGGCCGGCCGACTCGCGCTCGGCCGCACCTCAAGATCCCGTCTTCCTCCCGCGCTCGCACGACGGCTGTGTCACCAGCTCGCTCCGCTCGCGGGGCGTTGTCATGCTGCTTGGTCGTCGAGACGGGACCGGTGCGGCCTTACCGACGCTCGTCGGCTTACTCCGGACGCCGGAAGGCAGGAAGTCTGTCTCCCGGCGTCGACCGAGCTACCTCTTCTTGGTCGGAGCCTTCTGCGCGGCCGCGTACCGCTTCTCGAAGCGCGCGACCCGGCCGCCGGTGTCGAGGATCTTCTGCTTGCCCGTGTAGAACGGGTGGCAGTTCGAGCACACGTCCGCGTGCAGCACGCCGTTCGGCGCGGTACTCCGGGTGACGAAGGTGTTGCCGCAGGTGCACGTCACCTGGGTCTCCCCGTAGGCGGGGTGAATGTCGGGCTTCATGGGTTCTCCTTAGATTCGTGCCGGGTCGCCACGGCGGGCGTGAACCGGCACCAAGGGATGATTCTGCCTCAACCGCCTGAGGCGGGCCAAAATTCCTTCGCTACGCCGGGATCGACTTGGTGATCGCCATGAGGAACTCGGCGTTGCTCTGGGTCTTGCGCAGCCGGTCCAGCAGCATCTCCAGGCCCTGCAGGTTGTCCAAGCCACCCAGCACGCGGCGGAGCTTCCAGACGATGTTCAGCTCCTCGCGGCTCATCAGCAGCTCCTCGCGCCGGGTGCTCGACGCGTCCACGTCGATGGCCGGGAAGATTCGCTTGTCCGCGAACTCCCGCCGCAGTCGGAGCTCCATGTTGCCGGTGCCCTTGAACTCCTCGAAGATCACCTCGTCCATCTTCGAGCCGGTCTCGATCAGCGCCGTGGCCAGGATGGTCAGCGAGCCGCCGCCCTCGATGTTGCGGGCCGCGCCGAAGAACTTCTTCGGCGGGTAAAGCGCCGCCGAGTCCACACCACCGGACAGGATCCGGCCGGAGGCCGGGGCCGCGAGGTTGTATGCACGCCCGAGCCGGGTGATGCCGTCGAGCAAGATCACCACGTCGTGGCCCACCTCGACCAGCCGCTTGGCCCGCTCGATCGCCAGCTCGGAGACAAGCGTGTGGTCCTCGGCCGGCCGGTCGAACGTCGACGAGATGACCTCGCCCTGCACCGCACGCTGGAAGTCGGTGACCTCCTCCGGTCGCTCGTCGACAAGGACCACCATCAGCTTGACCTCAGGGTTGTTGGTGGTGATCGCGTTGGCGATCGACTGCATGATCATGGTCTTGCCGGCCTTGGACGGCGAGACGATCAGACCACGCTGGCCCTTGCCCACGGGCGCGATCAGGTCGATGATCCGGCCGACCACCTGGTTCGGCGTGGTCTCCAGCTTGAGCCGCTCCTGCGGGTAGAGCGGGGTGAGCTTGGCGAACTCCGGGCGGTTCCGGACCTGCTCAGGATCCAGCCCGTTGACTGTCTCC
>DASQUF010000350.1:0-11522 GCA_035641435.1 Propionibacteriaceae bacterium
TGCCGACTGTGCGCCGGCCTCCGACCCGACCACCGCTACCACACCGACAAGCCGCTCCTAGCGGTTCGGGACAGGAGAGATCGACGTTGACCGACACCAAGGACGAGACGCAGAGCGTCAGCGAGAGCGAGAACCCGGTCATCCCGTCTCCGACCCCGGAGCCGGGTCGGCGACCGCACACCAACCGGGACTGGTGGCCGAACCAGCTGGACCTGCAGGTCCTGCACCAGCACTCGCCCCGGAGCAACCCGATGGGGGAGGACTTCGACTACGCGGCGGAGTTCCAGACCCTCGACATCGAGGCGCTGAAGGCCGAGATCCTCGCGCTGATGACGACATCACAGGACTGGTGGCCGGCCGACTACGGCCACTACGGACCGCTCTTCATCCGGATGAGCTGGCACTCCGCCGGCACCTACCGCATCGCCGACGGCCGCGGTGGGGGTGGCGAGGGCGCCCAGCGCTTCGCCCCGCTGAACAGCTGGCCGGACAACGTCAGCCTGGACAAGGCCCGTCGGCTGCTCTGGCCGATCAAGCAGAAGTACGGCCGCAAGATCTCCTGGGCCGACCTGCTGGTCTTCGCCGGCAACTGCGCGTACGAGTCGATGGGGTTCTCGACGTTCGGCTTCGGCTTCGGGCGGGAGGACATCTGGGAGCCCGAGGAGATCTTCTGGGGCCCGGAACACACCTGGCTCGGCGATGAGCGCTACAGCGGGGAGCGCGAGCTCTCCGGACCGCTCGGCGCCGTCCAGATGGGCCTGATCTACGTGAACCCGGAGGGGCCGGGCGGGAACCCGGATCCGCTGGCCTCCGCGCGGGACGTTCGCGAGACCTTCGGTCGGATGGCCATGAACGACGAGGAGACGGTCGCGCTCATCGTCGGCGGTCATACGGTCGGAAAGACCCATGGCGCCGTGGACCCGAAGCACATCGGTCCGGAGCCCGAGGCCGCACCACTCGAGCAGCAGGGCCTCGGCTGGAAGAACTCCTTCGGCAGTGGCAAGGGCCCCGACACGCTCACCAGCGGCCTGGAGGGCGCCTGGACCTACGAGCCGACCAGGTGGGACAACGGGTATCTGGACGTCCTGTTCCGCTACGACTGGGAGCTGACCACCAGCCCCGCCGGGGCCAAGCAGTGGACGCCCAAGGATCCCGAGGCTCAGGGCACCGTTCCGGATGCGCATGATCCGGCCAAGCGGCATGCGCCGATCATGCTCACCTCGGACCTGGCCCTGAAGGTCGATCCGATCTACGGACCGATCGCGAAGCGGTTCCACGAGAACCCGGACCAGCTCGAGGAGGCCTTCGCCAAGGCATGGTTCAAGCTGCTGCACCGCGACCTGGGACCCGTGTCGCGCTACCTCGGACCGTGGGTTCCGGAGCCCCAGCTCTGGCAGGACCCGGTTCCTGCGGTCGATCATGAGCTGATCGGCGCCGAGGACATCGCCGCCCTCAAGGGCAAGCTTCTCGAGTCGGGCCTGTCAATACCTCAGCTGGTCTCCACCGCCTGGGCAGCGGCGGCGAGCTTCCGCGGCACCGACAAGCGTGGCGGCGCCAACGGCGCGCGAGTCCGCCTGACTCCGCAACGGGACTGGGAGGCCAACAGCCCGGCCGAGCTGGCCACGGTGCTGTCGGTGATCGAGCAGATCCAGTCCGACTTCAACGGCTCGCAGTCCGGCGGCAAGAAGGTCTCGCTGGCCGATCTGATCGTCCTCGGCGGGTGCGCCGCGGTCGAGCAGGCGGCGCGGAACGCCGGGCACGACATGACCGTCCCGTTTGCACCGGGGCGCACCGACGCCTCGCAGGAGCAGACGGACGTGGACACGTTCGCGGTGCTCGAGCCGAAGGCCGACGGCTTCCGCAACTACCTGCGCGCCGGAGAGGAGCTGTCGCCGGAGACCCTGCTGCTGGATCGGGCCTACATGCTGACGCTGTCCGCGCCGGAGATGACCGTCCTGGTCGGCGGGATGCGGGCGTTGGACGCCAACGTCGGACGGTCCCAGGCCGGAGTCCTCACCGATCGGCCCGGAGCCTTGTCTCCCGACTTCTTCGTGAACCTGCTGAACATGGACACGGAGTGGACGGCGTCCGGCTCCACGGAGCACGGGTTCGAGGGTCGGGACCGGACCACGGGTCAGATCCGATGGACCGCCACCGCCGTTGACCTCGTCTTCGGTGCGCACGCCCAGCTGCGCGCCATCGCGGAGGTCTATGCGTCCGACGACGCCGGGGAGAAGTTCGTGTCCGACTTCGTCGCCGCGTGGGACAAGGTGATGAACCTCGACCGGTTCGACCTGACCTGATCCTGCGCCGTCCGCGGGGCGGGCAGGATGGGGCGGTGCCCTACCTGCCGCCGCTGCGTGAGCCCGTGCGCACCATCGGTCGGCGGAGGTTCGACTTCGATCACGAGATCGTGGTGATGGGCATCGTCAACCGGACGCCGGACTCCTTCTTCGACGAGGGCCGGACGTACGTGCTGGACCGAGCGGTCGATGCGGCACTGGCCGCCGCTCAGGCGGGTGCCGGCTGGGTGGACATCGGCGGGGTGCCCTTTTCGCCCGACACCCCGGAGGTCAGCGTGGCCGAGGAGCTGGACCGCGTTCTTCCCGTGGTCACGGCCGTGGTTATGGGCTCCGACGTCGTCATCTCGGTCGACACGTGCCGGCCCGAGGTGGCCGACGCATGCCTGGACGCCGGGGCGGCGGTGATCAACGACACCACCGGGCTGCGCGACCCGGAGCTGGCGGCGGTCGTCGCGGCGCACGGGGCGACGATCGTGATCACCCACAGCCTGGCCGCACCCCGCCAGCACCTCCGACGGCCGGAGTACCGCGACGTCGTCGCCGAGGTGCGGGCGTTCCTGGCCGAGCGGGCCGCGTACGCGGTGAGTCAGGGCATCGGTGAGAGCCGGATCGTCCTCGACCCGGGCCACGACCTGAACAAGAACACTCTTCACAGCCTCGCGCTGACCCGCCGGCTGACCGAGATCGCCGACCTCGGCCTGCCGCTGCTGGCCGCGGTGTCCAACAAGGACTTCGTCGGTGAGGCGACCGGCCTGGCCAAGCCGGACCGTACGCCGCCGTCGGTCGCCGCCGCCACCGTCTGTGCCCTGGCCGGGGCCCGGATCCTGCGGATGCACGACGTCGCCGCTGCGGTCGGCGCGGCCCGGATGACCGAGGTGCTCCTCGGGCTGCGGGAGCCGGTGGAGCTGCGGCACAACCTCGACTGACCCGCGATCCCTTTCGCCAGGAGGGATTAATCGACTGGCTATCGAGGTTGCCCTCTGCGCACGATGGTGCCCGCCCCGATCGTCCGAGGTTCTCTCTGTTGCCTGTTGATCCAGCATTGGTCACGCTGCGCCCTGTACCGGTGCGCCGGTCCGGCGCGCCCCGCACCGGGTCGTGGGTGTCGCTGTGGCGCTTCCGCTCCTACCTCCGCCCGTACGCTTTGCGCTTCGCCACGATGGCCGTCTTCGCCGGTCTCGGGATCGCGGCGACGATCGTCGTCCCGCTCGTCACCCGGGCCGTCATCGACGGGCCGATCGCCGAGTCCGACCGGCGCGGCCTCTACGCCCTGGGGGCAGCGGCCATCGCCCTGGGCGTCGTCGAGGCCCTGCTGATGTTCCTCCGCCGCTGGGTGGTGTCCAAGGCGACGCTCGGGGTGGAGACCGACGTACGCGTCGAGCTGTACGCCCAGCTGCAGCGCCTGCCGATGCTGTTCCACAGTCGCTGGGAGTCCGGACAGCTGCTCTCGCGCATGATGAGCGACCTGTCCACGATCCGGCGGTTTCTCGGATTCGGGATGCTGTTCATCGTCGTCAACGTCGCGCAGATCGCGGTCGTGGTGGCGATCCTCATCCATCTCTACTGGCCGCTCGGGCTGGTGGTGCTCGCCTCGACCGTCCCGGTGGTCTGGGTCTCGATGCGCACCGAGAAGGCCTACACGCGCCTCTCGCGCGCGGTCCAGGATGAGACCGGCGACGTCGCCTCGGCCGTCGAGGAGGCAGCCCACGGCGTCCGGGCGATCAAGTCCTTCGGCCGCTTCGACCACGTCGTCGGCACCTTCGACACCCGTGCGGTGCGGCTACACGACACCGCGCTCGAGCGCGTCCGGGTGCAGTCGCAGTTCTGGACGTTTCTCGGCGCCATCCCGAGCGTGACCCTGATCATCGTCCTCGGCTTCGGAGCCCTCGCGGCCGGTCAGGGCCGCGTCACCCTCGGCACCCTGGTCGCCTTCACCACACTGATGATGTCGCTGGTCTGGCCGGTGTCGGCGCTCGGCTTCCTGCTGTCGATGGCCCAGGAGTCGATGACCGCCGCTGACCGGATCGCCGAGATCCTCGACGCCGAGAATCCCATCACCGACGGCCGTCGGGAGCTGTCTGACGTCCGCGGCGAGCTGGTCCTGGAGCACGTGTCGTTCCGCTTCCCGGACGCGGATGCCGATGTCCTGCACAACCTCAACCTGCACCTGCAGCCCGGTGAGACGGTCGCCCTGGTCGGAGCCACCGGCTCGGGCAAGTCGATCCTCACCAACCTCATCGCCCGGTTGTGGGACGTCACGAGTGGCCGGATCACCCTCGACGGGGTCGACGTGCGCGAGCTGCGGCTCCGGCACCTGCGCCAGCTGGTCGCGACCGCGTTCGAGGACCCGACGCTGTTCTCGATGTCGGCCCGGGAGAACCTGACGCTGGGACGGCCGGACGCGAGCGACGCCGACATTGCGCAGGCGATCGACGTGGCGCAGGCGCAGTTCGTCTACGAGCTACCTTTCGGCCTCGACACCCGCATCGGCGAGCAGGGTCTGAGCCTGTCCGGCGGGCAGCGCCAGCGGCTCGCCCTTGCCCGGGCGGTGCTCGCCCGGCCCGCGGTGCTGGTGCTCGACGACACCCTGTCCGCGCTCGACATCCACACCGAGGCGCTGGTCGAGGCGGCCCTGCAGCGTGTGCTGCGCGGCGTGACCGGAATTGTCGTGGCCCACCGCGCGTCGACGGTGCTCCTCGCCGATCGCGTCGCCCTTCTCGCGGGCGGCACGATCACCCACATCGGCACGCACGCCGAGCTGCTGGCCCGGGTGCCGGAGTACCGCGGGCTGCTCTCGGCCGAGTTCGCCGACGACGAGCTGCTGGAGCTTGCGTCGTGAGCTCGGCGACCTCGACCCGGCCGAAGCCCGAGCAGTGGCGTGGCGTCCTCGAGGAGCCGGGGGAGGAGTCGGAGGGCCTCACCCCGGCGCCCCGGCACGGCAGTCGTCGCCTGCTCGCCGAGCTGCTTCGTCCCCACCGGGGCCGGCTGGCCCTGGTGATCGCGGTGGTGCTGGTCGAGAACGCCGCCCGCCTCAGCCTGCCGTGGCTCGTCGGGCTGGGGATCGACCGCGGGCTGCCGCCGATCATCGCGGGCGACAATGCCCGCACCCTGCTCGCGATCGTCGCCGCCATGGTCGTCGCCGTGGTGCTGCAGTCGCTCGGCCGGATCAGCTTCCTGCGCCTCTCCGGCCGAATCGGCCAGGCTGTGCTGCTCTCGCTACGGCGCCGGGTGTTCGCGCACTTCCAGCGACTCGACGTGGCCTTCCACGACCGGTACACCTCCGGTCGCGTCACGTCCCGGCTGACCAGCGACGTCGATGCGATCACCGAGCTGCTGGCCGGCGGTTTCGACGGCCTGGTGACCGCCGTGCTGACCATGGTCGGCGTCGGCATCCTGATGTTGAGCCTCGACTTCGAGCTCGGTCTCGTCTGTCTGCTGTGCTTCCCGCCGCTGGTGCTGCTTGTCCGCTGGTTCGCGCGTACGTCGGCTGCGGTCTACCGCAAGGTGCGCGAGGCGTCCGCCCTGGTCATCGTGCAGTTCGTGGAGACGATGACTGGTATCCGCGCCGTCCAGGCGTATCGCCGGGAGCCGCGTAACGCCGAGATCTTCTCCGACCTCGCCACGGGCTACCGCGACGTCAACACGACGTCGTTCCGGCTGGTCGCGGTCTTCATGCCGGGCGTACGGCTGATCGGCAACGTGATGATCGGCGTGGCCCTGCTCTACGGCGGCCTGCGGGCGCTCGAGGGCGACGTGACGATCGGGGTGCTGACCGCGTTCCTGCTCTACCTCCGGATGTTCTTCGAGCCGATGCAGGAGATCAGCCAGTTCTTCAACACCTTCCAGTCCGCGTCGTCGGCACTGGAGAAGCTGTCCGGAGTGCTGGCCGAGCGGCCCGGTGTGCCGGAGCCGACGCACCCCGTGCCCCTGCCGCACGCGCGCGGTGAGGTGCGCTTCGACGACACGTCCTTCGGCTACCTCCCCGAGCGGCCGGTGATTCCCAACCTCGACCTGACGATCGCCGAGGGCGAGACCATCGCGCTCGTGGGCACCACCGGCGCCGGGAAGACGACGATCGCCAAGCTGATCGCCCGGTTCTATGACCCGACCAGCGGTGCGGTCCGGCTCGACGGCGTCGATCTCCGCGATCTCGCCGACACCGACCTGCGGCGCGCCGTGGTGATGGTGACGCAGGAGAACTTCATGTTCTCCGGCTCGGTCGCCGACAACATCGCCTTCGGGCGGCCGTCGGCGACGCGCGCAGAGATCGAGGACGCGGCCCGCGCGGTGGGCGCGCACGGCTTCATCACCGCGCTGCCGGAGGGCTACGACACCGACGTCGCCAAGCGTGGCGAGCGGCTGTCGGCCGGACAGCGGCAGCTCGTGGCGTTCGCCCGGGCCTTCCTCGCCGATCCCGCCGTGCTGATCCTCGACGAGGCGACCTCCAGCCTGGACATTCCCAGCGAGCGGTTGGTCCAGCAGGGCCTGCAGACGATCCTGGCCGACCGTACGGCGGTGATCATCGCCCACCGGCTCAGCACGGTCGAGATCGCCGACCGGGTGCTGGTGCTCGAGCACGGGGAGGTGGTCGAGCAGGGCTCACCCGTCGACCTGGCCGGCCGTACCGGCGGCCGTTACGCCGCATTGCACCGGGCCTGGGAGGAGTCACTCGTTTGATCGCTTTCTCGCACCGGTCGCGCCCTGGGAGCCGCCGCCGTCGTCACTCTTCGCGAATCGAGAAAAGCGTGTTCGCTCATCGCTCCTCCGATCGGCAGCGGGGTGCTCCGCCAATGCTCGAAGAGCGGTGGCGCCCCGGGCTGTCACTCCTCAGAACTAGGGTGAGCCCATGGTCGAGTCCCCGAGCGCCGCGGCCCGCGCCGAGCGGGTGGCGACCGGTCTGGACGAGCTCGACCAGTGGCTGCGGGACCAGGTCCGCACCGGCATCGCCGGTCTGGGACGCGGTGGTTACGGTCCGCTGGACCGGATGGCTGCCCGCATGGTCGACGCCCAGGCGCCCGGCGTAGCCGGGATGCTCCGCGGGCTGCCCGGCGAGCTGGCCGGGGAGGGCTGGCCGAGCCGGCTGCTCGAGCAGCTCGGCGCCCTGCACCTACTGATCTCGGCCCATCGGCGGATCGACGACCTGCCGGCCGACCTGGCGGCCACCGTGCGCTCCCGGGTCGGGTATCCGGTGCGCAAGGCCGACGTACTGGCCGGCCCCGGGGTGCGCGACCACTGGTTCGCGGTGGGCGCGGTGGACAGCCTGGACTACCGGCTGGTCAGCCGCCGCGTGTGGCTCTATGGAGCGTCCACCCGGCGCTGGGCGCTGCTGCTCAGCTTCGCCCCTCCCGGCGGGTTCCTGGACGACTCGGTCGCGCCCGGCCAGCGGCTGCATGCGCACCTCCACTTCTACCCGGGCTCCGGGCAGTACCGGGCGCTGGTCGGTGAGCGGGAGGACGTGATCGAGCCGTCGGCTCCGCCGCCGCCCGAGACCTACGCGGAGCTGCTCGAGCGGTTCGCCGACCTGCTCGCCGCCGACCCGTGGGCCACTCGCATGCCGGCCGTCGTCCAGGCGGCCGCCGTGCCGCCCGACCGCTCCGGTGGGCGCTGGCGGTTGCGGGAGGCCGGCGGCGCCTACCGGGAGGTGGTCGAGCTGGCGGGGGAGCCGTGGCCTCTGTTCGCCCGCTCGCTGGGTGAGCCCACGCCGGTCTTCGGTGAGTGGGGACCGGCCGGGTTCCGGCCGCTCAGCCTCCTGCCCGATGCGGCCGGCTCGTCGTTCACCGCGGTGGTCGCCGCGCAGGCGGCCTGAGCGATGGCCGTGGTTCCGGGCGTGACCACTAGCTGGGAGGACCTGGTCACCGTGGCGCTGCTGGGAACCGACCGCCGGCCGGTGCCCGACGGCCTGCCGGACTGGGCCGGGCCCCCGAGCCAGGCGTCCGGCGACCCGACCCAGGTGGTGCTCGGCTACGCCGCCCGGCACCGGGCCGCGGTGCGCGCGGGGTCGCCACTGCCGACCGGCCCACCGGCCGCGGGTGCGCCGTCGGAGGAGCAGGACGTGGGTCCGCCGGCGATCCAGCAGGAGCTGGCCGACGCACTGGAGCGCGGAACGCCCGGTCCGATCAACGACGCCCTGGCCGTGCTGGTGGACCAGGACGCCGTTGTCGCCGCGGAGCAGTGGACCACGGTGGCGACTCTGGCCGCCGCCAACCCACGCGTGGACCGGGCGCTGCTCGCCGCGGCCCTCGGCGTACGCGGGGTCTGGTTCGTCGGCCAGAACCCGCAATGGGCGCGGCTGGCCACCGCGCTGCGCAACCGGATGGCCGGAGCGGCATCGTGAACGCGCTGGCGCCCGACCAGCGCACGGAGGAGCTGCGGCCGCACGCCGAGCACGCGTACGCCGCAGAGCTGGCTGCGCTGGAGGCGACCGACACCCGACCGCGCCCGCCCCGTTGGCGGCTGTCGCCGTGGGCTGTGGTCACCTACGTGATGGGCGGCACTTTGGCCGACGGCACCGTCGTCACCCCGAAGTACGTCGGGTCCCGGCGCCTGGTCGAGGTTGCGGTGGCGACCCTGGCCACCGACCGCGCGCTGCTGCTGCTCGGCGTTCCCGGAACGGCGAAGTCGTGGCTTTCGGAACACCTGGCCGCCGCCGTGTCGGGCGACTCCACGTTGCTGGTCCAGGGCACCGCCGGCACTGCGGAGGAGTCCATCCGCTACGGGTGGAACTACGCCCGGCTGCTGGCCGAGGGCCCAAGCCCCGCAGCCGTTGTGCCCTCGCCGGTGCTCACGGCGATGCGGCGCGGCGCGATCGTCCGGGTCGAAGAGCTGACCCGGATCCCGGCCGACGTGCAGGACGCCCTGATCACCGTGTTGTCGGAGAAGACCCTGCCCATCCCCGAGCTGGGCGAGGAGGCGCAGGCGGTCAAGGGGTTCAACCTGATCGCCACGGCCAATGACCGCGACAAAGGCGTGAACGACCTCTCCGCGGCCCTCCGCCGCCGGTTCAACACGGTGGTGCTTCCGCTGCCGGAGCGGGAGGAGGACGAGGTGCGGATCGTCTCCACCCGTGTGGCCGACCTGGCCTCGGCCCTGGAGCTTCCCACCGTGCCGGCGGCGGTCGAGGAGATCCGCCGGGTGGTCACCGTGTTCCGCGAGCTGCGGTCCGGGGTGACCAAGGACGGCCGGACCACCATCAAGTCGCCGTCGGGCACCCTGTCCGCGGCGGAGGCGATCTCGGTGGTCACCAGCGGGCTGGCCCTGTCCGCGCACTTCGGTGACGGCTGGCTGCGCCCGACCGATGTCGCCGCCGGACTGGTTGGGGCGATCATCAAGGATCCGGTGGCCGACCGGGTGGCCTGGACGGAGTACCTCGAGCTGGTGGTCCGCGAGCGGGACGGCTGGGGGGAGTTCTACGAAGCCTGCCGCGAGGTGTCGTGACCGCTGCAGTCCTTGATGTCTCGCCGACCGCTGCCGAGCGCGAGGACGATCCGGTCCGGGTGTTCGGCATCCGTCACCACGGCCCCGGGTCGGCCCGGTCGATGCTGCGCGCCCTCGACGAGTACCAACCGGACGTGGTGCTGATCGAGGGACCGGCCGATGCCGACCCGTTGATCGGCTGGGTCGTCGCGGAAGGGATGCAGCCGCCGCTCGCACTGCTGGCGTATGCGGCCGACGAGCCGAAGGTCTCGGCGTTCTGGCCGTTCGCGGTGTTCTCCCCGGAGTGGCAGGCCATGGTCTGGGCGGTCGAGCGCGGCGTGGAGGTGCGGTTCTGCGACCTGCCGGCCGCGCAGGTGCTGGCTCCACAGAGCGGGGGCCGCACCTTGTTCGACCAGGCCGGCCAGCGCGGCACCCGTCCTGATGACCCGGGTCGGGACCCGTTGGGGACCTTGGCCGCCGCGGCCGGCTACGACGATCCCGAGCGCTGGTGGGAAGACCTGGTGGAGACCCGGCTGGACTCCTCCTCGCCGTTCCCGCTGCTGGTCGAGGCCATGGGCGAGCTGCGACGACACTCCGCCCCGCCGAGCCCGAGCGAACGGCGCCGGGAGGGGTATATGCGGCAGACCATCCGGGCCGCCCGCCGCCGCGGCCGGGAGCGGGTCGCCGTGGTGTGCGGCGCCTGGCACGCACCGGTGCTGACCTGGCCACTGCCACCGGCCAACGCCGATGCGGCGGTGCTGCGCGGCAGCGCCAAACGGAAGGTGACCCTGACCTGGGTCCCGTGGACCGCGCAGCGGCTGGCCAGTGCGAGTGGTTACGGAGCCGGCATCACCTCGCCGGGTTGGTACCACCATCTGTGGACGGCGCCGGAGGGGACCATCCCACGCTGGCTGGTCAAGGTCGCCCGCGCGCTGCGTGAACGCGACCTGCCGGCCTCCAGCGCCTCCGTGATCGAGGCGGTCCGGCTGGCGGAGACCCTGGCCAGCCTCCGGTCCCGGCCGCTGGCCGGACTGACCGAGGTGACCGAGGCCACCCGGGCCGTGCTCTGCGACGGCGACGAGCGGGCCGTCCGCTATGTCACCGAGCGCCTGGTCGTCGGCCAGGCCCTGGGCTCGGTCAACGAGCGGGTGCCCACCGTCCCGCTGGAGGCCGACCTGGTCCGGACCTGCCGCAGCCTGCGCGTCCGGCGCGAGCCCGACCTGCGGCACTGGGATCTCGACCTGCGCCGGTCCATCGACCGGAGCCGGTCCCAGCTGTTCCACCGGCTCAGGCTGCTGGAGCTCGACTGGATCCGGCCGGCCGAGAGCGATATCGCGAGCCAGGGCACCTTCCGCGAGGTGTGGGCGTCGCGCTGGCGGCCCGAATACTCCGTGCAGCTGGTCGAGGCGTCGGTCTGGGGCACCACCGTCGAGTCCGCCGCGACCGCCCGCGTCGACCAGATCCGCCGGGACGGCACCCTGCCCGAGCTGACCCGGACCGTCGGTCGCTGCCTGCTGGCCGCGCTGCCCGGCGCGCTGGAGGCGCTGCTGGCCACAGTGGCCGAGCGGGCGGCGCGCGACGCGGACGTGGTGCATCTGATGGAGGCGCTGCCGCCGCTGGCCCAGGCTCAGCGCTACGGCGACGTCCGGCAGACCGACACCGGCGCCCTGAGCCGGGTGATCGAGACCCTGGTCGTGCGGACCTGCGCCGGCTTGTCCCCGGCGGTGTCCGGGCTCGACGCCGAGAACGCGGCGGCGATGCGCCGCCGGATCGACGAGGTGAACGGCGCGCTCGGCCTGCTCGAGA
>DASQUF010000351.1:0-2081 GCA_035641435.1 Propionibacteriaceae bacterium
GCGCCGGATCAGCTCGATGTCGTTGTCGGGCTGCTCGCCCCCGGCCACGATCGGCCGGAAGTACCCGACGCGGCCCAGGGAGGCCAGCGCCTCCATCACCCCGAGGGCGACCGCGGACTTGCCGCTGCCCGGCTCGATCGCCGTCAGGTAGACGTTGCGCTCCATCAATGACCTCCCGGTGGGCCGAATCGCTCCGGCCGGGGTATTGGCGCAGCGCCGAAGCTGATTGTCACATGCCTCATGCATGCTGGCGGCATGAGACGGGTGAGCATGTCGTGAGGCGGGCTTTCAAATTCCGCGCCTACCCGACCCGCCCACAGCAGGGTCGCGCGGTCAGGCTGCTGCGCGACCACTGCGACCTGTACAACGCCGCCCTTGAGGAACGGCGAGGTGCCTGGGGCCAGTGCGGAGTGAGGGTCGGCTACAACGACCAGTCCGCGCAGCTCCGGGAGATCCGGAGGAACGACGCGGTAGGACAGGGCCGGCATTCCTTCACCGCCCAACAGCAGACCCTCCGCCGCCTCGATGCAACCTTCGGAGCCTTCTTCAGGCGCGCCAAAGCGAAGAGTCTCAGGGCCGGGTACCCGCGGTTCAAGCCTTACCAGCGGTTCAACCAGGTACGATTCGTCGCCGGGGACGGCGCCAAGTGGGTACCGGCCGATGCCGGCCACTGGGCACATGCGAGCTTCCAGGCCGTCGGACAGCTCAAGGTCAAACAGCACCGGCCAGTGCGGGGCCGGGTGAAGACGTTGCAGCTCAAGCGGGAGGGCCGCCGTTGGTATGTGGTCGTTGTCGCCGAAATGGATGCCGAGCCGCTCCCACCCACCGGCCGGGCGGTCGGTATCGACGTCGGGGTGGCGCGGTTCCTCACCACCAGCGACGGCCAGATCGTCAGAAATCCGAGGTTTCTCGCCACCGCGCAGGCACGGATCGCCCACCTGCAACGCAGCAAGGAGCGCGCCCGACCCGGCTCGGGAAATCGCAAGCGGCTCAGGCGAGCGCTCGCCAAGGAGTGGCGCAAGGTCCGCAACCAGCGTCGCGACTTCCACCACAAGACGGCCCGCACCCTGGTGACTGCCTACGACGTGTTGGCCCTTGAGGACCTTCACATCGGCGGGCTGACCGCCTCGGCTCGTGGCACCGTTGCCGAACCCGGGCGGAATGTCGCGCAGAAAGCTGGGCTCAACCGGTCGATCCTGGATGCAGCCTGGGGACAGTTCGCCAGGATCCTCGTCGCCAAGGCTGAAAGCGCCGGACGGCGAGTGATCGGTGTGGACCCTGGCTACACCAGCCTCGCCTGCCACGCCTGCGGCGCACGCTGCACCAGACCAAAGCAGGACACCGTGGTCTGCCCCAGTTGCGGCGCACAGGACGCCGACCTCAACGGGGCACGCAACATCGCGACCAGGGCCGGGCTGGGCTCTGGTCAGGCGCTTGTCGCCTGAGAAGCTGCCGGCGTCAGCCGCCAGAACAGTCACGGCGTCAGCCTACCCTGTCAGGTTGATCGATCGATATCGGCGAAGGGCCGTCCGGCGAGCACGGCGTAGCCGGGGCCGCGGTCGAAGAACGGCTCCTCGCCGGTCCGTGCTTCCCGACGGGCCGCCCGCAGGGCGTCGGAGGCCGCCTCGTCCACCTCGGGGTCGTCCGGGTCGCCGCCCACGACCACGCCGTAGTCGTCGCGGGCGCCGGCCAGGCTGACCTTGCCCCAGGCCAGGTCGCGCACGACCTCGGCGTAGGGGCGGTCCAGGGGGTCGCCCCAGCCGCCGCCGCCGGTGGTGCGGATGCGGATGACCTCGCCGGCCCGGACCGGCTCGGCGTCGGCCAGGGCATCGACCGTCCGCTCGGCCGGGCCGCCGGGGTCGATCACCACCTCGAACGGCCGGCCGGCGCGGCCGCCGGCAACCCCCCAGCAGGCCAGCAGCGAGCGGTCGGCGATCGACATGAAGTGGGCGTCGCGGAGCATGCGGATGTGCTTCTCGTAGCCGAGCCCGCCGCGGTGGCGGCCCGGGCCGCCCGAGTCGACGGCCAGGCCGAGCCGCTCGACCAGGAACGGCCAGCGCGACTCGGCGAACTCGACCGGG
>DASQUF010000352.1:0-5485 GCA_035641435.1 Propionibacteriaceae bacterium
GTCCTCACGGGTGGGCCGGATGCTCTGCCGGGCCTGTTCGCGAGACCGGGCGTCGGCCGGCCCGGGAACGGGCGCCGGCTCCGGCGACACCGCGGAGGAGGTCGGGGCGGCGGGGGGCGGCGGACGCGGTGAGGCCGCCGAGGCGTTGCCCGGCTCGACCATGGTTTCGATCTTGAAGTCGACTCCGAGCACCACCACCAGCGCCTCGCGCAGGACGTCCTCGCTGCCGCCGCGCCCGAAACTGTCCCGGGCGCCGGCGTTGGTCATGGCCAGCAGCAGTGTGTCTCCGCGCAGCTCGGCGACCTGGGCGTTCTGGCTGAGCAGGATCCAGGTGAACCGCCGCTTGCCCTTGACCTCCTCCAGCACCTCCGGCCAGAGCCGCCGAACGTCGGTCACGGTGAACTTGGCCCCCGGCGCCGGCTGGGCCGGGTCAGGTTCGGAGTTCAGCTTGGTGTCGTCGGTCTCGCCGCCGGCCGGACCGCGGGTGTCGGACTGCGGTATGCGGGCCGACCCTGTCGACGCCCCAGGATCGGGCTCTTCGCCGGGCTCAGGACGCGTTGGCTCGGGCTCCGTCATGCGGGCTGAGCTTGGCGAAGCCTCGGGATCCGGCCCTTCCAGCGGCGCAGGGCGCACGGACGCGGAATCGGCGCCTGTGGGCGCGGGCTCAGGGCGCATACCGGTCATCCCGATCCGCCGCTCCAGCCGGTCGAGCCGGGCGTGAATGCCGCGGTCGTCGACGTCGGCGCCGGGCAGCAGCACCCGGGCGCACATCAGCTCCAGATGCAGCCGCGGCGCCGTCGTCCCCCGCATGTCGGTCAGCCCGGCCGCGATCACCTCGGCCGCCCGGGTCAGCTCGCCGGCCCCCAGCGAGGCGGCCTGGGACGACAGGCGTTCGGCCTGGTCCGGCGCGGCGTCCACCAGACCGGACGAGAGTGCGTCGGGCACCGCGGCGACGAGCACAAGATCCCTAAGCCGGCGCAGCAGGTCCTCGGCGAACCGCCGCGGGTCCTGCCCAACCTCGATCACCTTGTCCACGCAGGTGAAGACCCCGCCCGCATCCCCCGCGGCGAAGGCGTCCACGAACTCGTCCAGCAGTGAGTCCGGCGTGTAGCCGAGCAGCGCCGTCGCCTGTTGGTACGCCACCCCGTGCTCGTCGGCCCCACCCAGCAGCTGGTCCAGCACTGACAGCGAGTCGCGGACCGAGCCGGCCCCGGACCGTACCACCAGCGGCAGCACCGCGGCCTCGACCGCAATCCCCTCCGCCGCGCAGAGCTTGCCGAGATAGTCGGTCAGCACCCGCGGCGGCACCAGCCGGAACGGGTAGTGGTGGGTGCGCGAGCGGATGGTGCCGATCACCTTGTCCGGCTCGGTGGTCGCGAAGATGAACTTGACGTGCGGCGGCGGCTCCTCGACCAGCTTGAGCAGGGCGTTGAACCCGGCCGTGGTCACCATGTGCGCCTCGTCGACGATGTAGATCTTGTAGCGGCTGGCCACCGGGGCGAAGAACGCCCGCTCGCGGAGGTCCCGGGCGTCGTCCACGCCACCGTGGCTGGCCGCGTCGATCTCGATCACGTCGATGCTGCCGGGGCCGCCCCGGGCCAGGTCGCGGCAGGACTGGCACTGGCCGCAGGGAACGGCGATCGGCCCGTACTGACAGTTCAACGCGCGCGCCAGGATCCGGGCGGAGGTGGTTTTGCCGCAGCCCCGCGGTCCGGAGAAGAGGTAGGCGTGATTGACCCGGTTGTTGGTCAGCGCCCGCTGCAGCGGCTCGGTGACGTGCTCCTGCCCGATGACGTCGGCGAAGGTGTCCGGTCGGTAGCGGCGGTAGAGGGCGAGCGGGGCCGAAGCGGCGCGGGCCGCGTACGCCGGCTCGTCGAAGAGGGCCTCGTCCTGGGTGAACTCAGGCTGGGCGAGCTCGGCATCCTCGAGTCCCGGTTCTGCCACGCCTTGCACCCTATGCCCCGCTGCCGACACTCGGCAGGGGCCGAGATGATGGACCGGTGGTCATCCGCGTCGGCATCTCGGGCTGGACCTACAAGCCCTGGCGCGGTGACTTCTACCCGCCCGGGCTGCGGCAGCGCGACGAGCTGGCCTTCGTGGCGGAGCGGATGAACAGCGTGGAGGTCAACGGCAGCTTCTACTCGTTGCAACGGCGGTCGGCGTACGCGTCCTGGGCGGCCGCGGTGCCCGACGACTTCGAGTTCGCGGTCAAGGGTGGCCGGTTCATCACCCATATGAAGAAGCTGAGCGGAATCGAGACCCCGCTGGCCAACTTCTTCGCCTCCGGCGTGCTGGCGCTGGGCACCAAGCTGGGTCCGCTGCTCTGGCAGCTGCCGCCCAACCTCGGCTTCGACGCCGACCGCATGGAGACCTTCCTGACCATGCTGCCGAGGACCGCTGGCCAGGCAGCCGAGATCGCCGCCGGCCGAGACGACCGGGTGCCTGACGACCGCGCGGAGCTCACGGCCGGGCACCCGGAGCACCCGCTGCGGCACGCGGTCGAGGTGCGCCACGAGACCTTCCGGACGCGTGAGTTCTACGACCTGCTGCGGCGGCACGAGGTCGCACTGGTGCTGGCCGACAACCCGGGCCAGTGGCCGATCATCGACGAGACCACCGCGGACCTCAACTACGTGCGGCTGCACGGGCACGAGGAGCTCTACGCCAGCGGCTACAGCGACGAGGCGCTCGACTCGTGGGCGGCCAAGATCGCCGGGTGGCGGGACGCCGGGCAGGATGTCTATATCTACTGCGACAACGACGCCAAGGTCCGGGCACCGTACGACGCGATGGGCCTGATGCAGCGGCTGGGGCTGGACGGAGATCACCGATGACGGCAGCGTTCGACGCGATCCTCTTCGACGCCGACGGCGTGGTCCAGACCACCGACGACAAGTGGTGGTACGCGATGACCGCCCTGATCGGCACCGACGACGAGGAGCAGGTCAAGCGCTTTCTCCGCGACATCATGGCCGCGGAGCTGCCCGCGCTGGCTGGTCGTACGCCGTTCGTGGGCCCACTGGCCGAGGTGCTGGCGCGCTGGCAGGTGACGACACCCGCCGAGGAGGTGCTGCAGCAGTGGCAGCACGTCGATGTCGACCTGACGGTGGTGGCGGCGATCCAGGAGCTACGGGCCGCCGGGCTCCGGTGCGCGCTGGCAACCAACCAGCACCCCGAGCGGGGCGCGTACATGCGGGAGAACCTGGGCTACGACGAGGTCTTCGACGACCTGTTCTACTCCTGCGAGCTGGGCGTGGCCAAGCCGGATCCGGCCTACTTCAGCGAGGCCGCGCGACGGCTGGGCACCGAGCCCGGCCGGACCCTGCTGCTGGACGACAACGCCGACAACGTGGCGGGAGCGAAGGAGGCCGGCCTGGCGGCGGAGCTGTTCGCGACCGGCGGTGGGCGGGCGGAGCTCGACCGGATTCTGAGCGCGTACGCCGACCCTCGTTCTGGACGGGGGTCCAAGGGGGTCGTCCCGCTCGCCGGACACACATAAAGAGCCCCCCGCGTACCCGAAAGAGCTCACTTACCCTTGCTGCCGTCAAGCCCTGGGGGAGTTGGGTGAGGTATCGCCACGCGAGGGACCGGTAGCAGAGTCTACGCGATCAGCGAAAGGCCGATGACTTCTGTCGGTGGTGCCAGTCAGTATGGGCATGAGCAGAACAGGAGCCCAGCAATGACCACCAGCACCACCTCGCGACCCGCCGTCGACCTGCACAATGCAGCACACCGCGTGTTCCTGCACCTGCTGGTCAATGTGCTGCTCGTGTCGGTCATCAACTTCACGGTCTGGTTCGCGATCACGTTCTGGGTCTACCTGGAGACGCGCTCGGTGCTGGCGACCGGGATGGTGGCCGGCATCTTCCTGGTCGCGACCGCTCTCAGCGGGATCTGGTTCGGCAGCCTGGTCGACCACAACCGCAAGAAGAGCGTCATGCAGGTCTCGACGCTGGTCTCGCTGGCGCTCTACGTCGGGGCGTTCGTGCTCTACCAGGCCACCCCGAAGGTCGTCTTCACCGATCCGGCCAGCATCCGGCTGTGGATCTTCATCGTGATCTCGATGGTCGGGGTGATTGTCGGGAACATCCGGTCCATCGCACTGATGACCATGGTCACGGTGCTGTTCGAGCCGGACCGGCGGGACAGGGCGAACGGACTGGTCGGAACGGCCAGCGGGGTGTCGTTCCTGGTCACCTCGGTGATCAGCGGCCTACTGGTCGCGGCCGGCGACATGTTCTACGTGCTGCTGCTGGCCATGGCGGTGATGGCGACCGCGGCTGTCCATCTGGCCCTGGTCAAGGTGGACGAGCGCCGGCGAGTCGATGGTGAGGTGGTCGAGCCGGCACCGGTCAGCGAGCCCGACACCGGGAAGGTCGACCTCCGCGGCACGCTCCGGCTGGTCCGCGGCGTGCCCGGTCTACTGGCGTTGATCCTGTTCTCCTGCTTCAACAACTTCCTCGGTGGCGCGTTCATGGCCCTGATGGACGCGTACGGGCTGTCGCTGATGTCGGTGTCGGCCTGGGGCCTGCTCTGGGGTGCGCTCAGTGCGGGGTTCATTCTCGGCGGGCTCGCCGTAGCGAGGACCGGATTGGGCAGCAACCCGCTGCGGCTGCTGCTGCTGGTCAACGTGGTGCTGTGGAGCGTGACGATCCTGTTCCCGCTGCGGTCGTCGATCGTGTTCCTGGCGATCGGGATGGCGGTGTACATGCTGCTGATCCCGTACGCCGAGGCGAGCGAGCAGACGATCCTGCAGCGGGTGGTGCCGTACGAGCGGCAGGGCCGGGTCTTCGGGTTCGCGCAGAGCGTGGAGCAGGCGGCATCGCCGTTGACCGCGTTCCTGATCGGGCCGATCACGCAGCTGGCCTTCATCCCGTTCATGACCGACGGAGCCGGGGCCGACGCGATCGGCGGCTGGTTCGGCACCGGGCCGGACCGCGGTATGGCGCTGGTCTTCGTGCTGACCGGCGTGATCGGCCTGGTCGTGACGGTGGTGGCGCTGAACAGCCGGTTCTACCGGCAGCTGAGCGCGCGGTATGCCGAGGCTCCCGAGCCGGCGGAGCCCGAGACTGCGGCGGAGGCGCCCGCTACAGCGTGAGGCGGGAGCCTTCCGGGGTGATTGCGAGGACGTCCTCGTCGTCGAACCAGACGCCGCCCTCGCCGAGGTAGCGGAACTGGACGCTCTGGCCCTTGGGAACGGTGACGGTCACGCTGCGGGTCCCGTTTGCCCGACGGACGAGCTTGTGGGTGCCGGGGGTCCAGTCGTTGAACGTGCCGACGGCCGAGGCCGCTCCGGGTGGACGCTGTCAGGTAGGACGAACTGAATCCTGGTGCTGGTGCCGTTGGGAGTGATGCGCAGGGCCATCGGAGGTTCGCCTTCTGGATCGAGGCGGAGAACTCGTCGCAGGAGACGGTAAGACGAGCGATCCGCAGACTGCGGCTACGTCACACGGCGGTGACAACGTTCACATGCTCGTTCCAGTTC
>DASQUF010000353.1:0-5108 GCA_035641435.1 Propionibacteriaceae bacterium
CGGGCATAAGGATCGAGCCGTTGCCGACCTCGCACAGGTTGCCGATCCGGGCCCCGATCACCTGGCAGCGGTGCCCGAAGACGGTGCGCTGGCCAATGGTGACCGGATGGCTGCTGGTGCCGATGACGCTGGAGTTCTCCAGCACCGCTGAATGGTTGTCGATGGACACCGTGGCCTCATGGGAACGCACCACCGCCCCTTGGGCCAGGACCGCGCCCGCCCCGATCCAGACCGGCCCCAGCAGCACCGCCGAGTCGGCGATCACCGGTGCGGGGACGTCCGGACACGCATGATTGAAGCTCAACGCGCACCTCCAATGGTTCAGACGCTGGCCGGGGCGTGGAGGCCGAGTTGCTGTACCGCGACCTGGATCATCTGGCTGGTGAACCCCCATTCGTTGTCGTACCAGCTCATCACCTTGACCAGGTTGCCGCCGACCACCCGGGTCAGATCCAGCTGGACGATGGAGGCGCGAGGGTCCTTGACGATGTCGGCCGAGACCAGCGGCTCGTCAGTGACAGCGAGGATTCCCTGGTACCGGTCGGTGCTGGCCTCCTGCCGCAGGATGTCGTTGACCTCTTCCGGCGTGGTGTCCCGCTCCAGCACGAAGACCACGTCCGACAGTGAGCCGACGACCACCGGGCCGCGGACGGCGACGCCGTCGAAGCGACCCTGCATGGCCGGCAGGGCCTTGGCGGTGGCGGTGGCGGCGCCGGTGCTGGAGGGGACGAAGCTCTGGGCGGCGGCGCGGCCGCGGCGCAGGTCCTTGGCGCCGCCCGGGCTGTCGACCAGCGCCTGGGTCGCGGTGTAGGCGTGCACGGTCGTCAGCAGGGCCTTCTCGACGCCGAAGTGCCGGTCAAGGATCTCCACCAGCGGGGTGATGTTGTTGGTGGTGCAGCTGGCGCAGGAGATGATCTGGGTCTCGCCGTCGGGGCGGTTGACGCCATGGATGATGGTCGGCACGTCTGGGCTCTTGGTGGGGCCGGACAGCACGACCCAGCTGGCGCCGGCGCGCACGTGCTTGTCGGCGTCCTCGCGCTCGGTGAAGAGGCCGGTGCACTCCAGCACCAGGTCGATCTCGAGGTCGGCCCATGGAAGTTGCTCGGGGTCGCGCTCGCTCAGGTAGGTCAGCGGCTTGCCGTCGATGACCAGCTTGCCGTCGACGGCTTCGACCTGCCGCTCGTAGCGCCCATACACCGAGTCATACTTGAGTAGGTACACCATGTTGTCGAGCGAGCCGATCTCGTTCACCGCCACCAGCTCCAGCTCCGGCTGCTCCAGCGCCAACTTGAGGGCCGCCCGACCGATCCGGCCGAGCCCGTTGATGGCGACCTTGTTGGGCATCTGCGCCTCCTTCGAGGTCAGGCCGAGGTTCGGTCGCCACCGACCAGGTCCTGGTCGGCGGCGAACTCGGCGGCGAATGACGTGTCGCTGGTGAGGCGGAGGACCTTGAACTGGCCGTCGGCGCGCTGGCCAGTTTCGACCATCCGGCGGCGGTAGCGGTCGTACTCGCCGGGGCGTATGACCCGGATGATGGGGGCGCCGTAGCGCAGCGACTTCCGCTTGGACCTGTACTCGTCGTTCTGGTCCCCCAACGCCGCGTCCAGGCGGTCCACCAACGCCGAACCGTCCTGCTCGGCGATTGAGTCGTCGAACTCGGTCAAGAAGATGAGCCGAGGGGTGGTGCCGTCGACCAGCTCGGCCACGGCCGCGATGAAGTGGTAGCGGCCCCGCAGCGCCGCCAGCGCCTCATCCACGGCGGCGATGACCTGGGTCTCGTAGAGCTTCTCGCCGGTGAAGGAGACGACCCCCTTGCCCTTCTGGATGAACCGGATGAGCGGGGTCTGGCCGTAGTGCCCCGCGACCTCGACGATGTCGTTCATGTCGTAGCGGTACAGCCCCGAGGCGTTGGTGACATAGACGAAGTAGCGCTGTCCTTCCTCCAGCCGCTCGACCGGCAGGAGCTCACGACCCTCCGGGGCGCGGTCGTCACCGGCGGGATGGAACTCGAGCACGTTGGTGCCGACGGCGATCACCCCGGCGTCGCCCTGGTCGCTCAAGGGGACCGAGCCGCGCAGCTCGGTGGCGTAGTAGCCGAAGTCCCTGACCGGCGGCCCTTGTGGGAACAGGGTGTCGAACTTCGCCAGATAGGCGCCGACGGTCCCACCCTTCCAGCAGCCGACCGCGGCCAGCTTCGGCCATGCCAGCCCGGGCCGCAGCACGCCGCCGCCGGCGGCGGCCGCCCACTCCAGGTGCCGGGCGCGCTCGGGATCCGGTCGCAGGTGCAAGGAGCCTCGAAGCTCCTGAGGCACCGAGAACTGGGAGGAGAGTGAGCCGTCGCGGACATCGCGGATGATCGGCTCGGTGTGCTGTGCCAGCCGGTCGCCGAGCAGCAGCACGGTGCTGGGGTTGACGGTGGCGATGCAGCTGATGTCCTGGCCGGCGGCCAGCCGCAGCAGCGTGTAGTACTTGGCCTCGTAGTCCTCGATGGCGAACACCGGATAGGGGGCGGTGTACATCGACTTCACCGGTCCGGGCATGGTGCGGTAGCCGTGCCCGGACTCGGCCCCGACCGGGACGCCGCTGGGTGCATAGGACTCGACCTCGGGGCTGACGACGCTGAGGATCCGGCCCCCGACGATCCCGGGGTGGTCGCGATACAGGCCGCAAAACCACAGCCAGGTGAGGTGCGACTTGGCCCGCTTGCCCTCGCGGGTCATGGGGATGTACTTGCGGCTGCCGGTGGTCCCGCTGGTGGTGGTGAACAGCACCGGCGGTTCCTTGGTCAGCTGGTTCGGCCGCCCGTTCATCTCCGCGGTGATATAGGCCTCCAGATCCTCATAGGTCGAGATGGGGACCCGCTCCTGGAACTCCTTGAACGAGGTGACGCCGCCGAAGCCATGGTGGCGGCCGAACTCGGTGTCGGCGTTGGCCTCCAGGATCTGGCGCAGCAGGCGATCCTGGGCCTGGACAGGCGTCCGGCAGAGCGCATTGAAATGCCTCAGCGACCGCGGGGCCTTCACCCACAGCAGCAGCCGTCCGACTCGCGACATCGGTCGCCCCCTTCTACGGACCCACGTGACCCGGACCTACGTGACCCGGGCTTGGTCGACCGCCCATCGCACGAGCATCGCCGGATCGATCTGGACCCCCAGTCCAGGACCGGGGGGCCGTGGCGGAGGACGGCCCCCGTAGCCGAACTGGACCAGCGGTGACACCGGGTCCTCCCGGAGCAGGTGCCGGCCGAAGCAGCCCTCGGCGTACCTGACCCCGGGCCGCGTCGGGACGAGCGCCGACAGCAGCGTCAGGTGCGCCGCCGACAGCAACGACGACTCCCCGACCTGGCAGCCGACCTGGAGCATGAGCCCGGCGTCCAGCGCCTCCCCGCACCGCGCGTAGGCGCCGATGAGGCCGCCGCACTTGGAGATGCGCACGTTGGCGCCCGTGCAAGCCCGATGGCTGATGAACGCTTGCAACGACTCGCGGTCGGTCAAGCCCTCGTCGACGACGATCCCTGCCGACGACTCCCTCACCAACCGCGCCAGACCGGAAAGGTCGTCGGCGGCGATGGGCTGCTCGAACGACTGGATCCCCAGCGTGCGCAACTGATGGATCACCTCTAGTGCCTGCTCGACGTCCCAGGCCATGTTGGCGTCGACCCGAAGGTCGACCCGTCGGCCGAGCAGCCGCCGCGCCGTCCTCGCGGCCTGCAGGGCGCCGTCCTCGCCGAGCTTGAGCTTGACCTGAGGAAAGCCGAAGGCGCGCATCTTGAGCAGCGACTTCACATAGGCCCACCCTCGTCCGGCGGACACGACCCCGCTGTAGCGGTACCGCTCCAACGCCCCCCCGGACGGCTGGCCCCCGCGCGAGGCCGAGTGGCCGAATGCCCGGCCGAACGCGTCGAGCAGGGCCAGGTCGATACAGCACCAGGCCGATGTCTGCGGAACGTCGGGAGGGACCCACTCCGACGGGGCCTTGCCATCGCATTTCTCCAGGAACGAGACGACCTCGGAGAGCGACTGGAACCTCCGCCCGACCAGGGCCGGCAGGACCTGATCGCGAAGCAGGGCGAACGCGTCCTGGCGGCTCTCCCCGGAGACGTAGGCGCGAGGCAGCGCCTCCCCCCACCCATCGACACCGCTGTCCAGGGCCATCCGGAGGAACAGGCTCTCGGAGGTCGTCCGCGCGGCGGCGGCATGGCGGAAGGCGGTCTTGAAGGGAAGGTCGACCGCGAACAGCTGCAGCTCGGTCACCGTCGGCATCTAGGGACCACCGCCCGTCGACCGGGACGGCCCCGATGGGACCCGAGCCTCCAGCCAGCCGAGCATGTCGGCCAGATAGCGGGTGCGGTCCGGCTCGAAGTCCAAGGTGTGGCCGGCGCCCGGATAGGCCACGTAGGTCTTGTCCTCGACGCCGAGCCGCGAGAACCAGCGACGCGTCTCGGGTACCTTCATCATCTTGTCGTCTTCGCCTTGGAGAACCAGAAGCGGGAGGCTCAGGCGAGCCGAGGCGCGCCCGCGTTGGCGGTCCAGACGTGCCGTCTCCCAGAAGAACCGCGTCGTCGCCTCCAGCAGACGCAGCCGGTCTCCTCGAATGAAGTCGAGATACGGCGGGTTGGCCGAATACAGCTCCGGCGTCAGCGGAATGGGCACGCGAGCCGTCGGAGCGACCGGGTGGCCGACGACGACAAGGAGCTGTCGAGTCGGTGAGAGGTTGATCCTCGGGAGGAGCCCGGGGCCGAGGAGCAGCAGCCCCGAAAGCGAGCCGGGTCGCTGCGCGGCGTAGACGACGGCCAGCTTGGCCGCCCAACTCGACGCGGCCAGGAAGACGGGCGTACCCCCGTGTTCGGCGCGCACCAGCCGCACCATCTCCTCGACATCATCCAGCGCACGACCATAGCGTTCGAGGTGGCCGCGGGGGCCGCCGCTGCGGCCCGAACCACGTCGGTCCGGCCCATAGACAGCCACACCCCGGCTGTCCAGATCGATGGCTGTCTCCCCGAACCAGCCCGCGTGGCTGGCGATGCCGTGCAGGAAGACGATCGCCGCCCTTGAGGGTGACCGGCCGCTGGACCAGCGAAGGTAGTGGAGGTTGACGCCGTCGCTGGC
>DASQUF010000354.1:0-6099 GCA_035641435.1 Propionibacteriaceae bacterium
CCGCCGATGGGCAGCCCTTCCAGAAGCGAGGACTGTGGGTGTCGGAGAGAACGGCGACGCGCATCGATCTGACGCTATCGACTGGGTACGTCGAACCAGGCGGCGCCCTGCCAGGTGTCTACGGACCGGCACCTCGGCTCACGCTGCTGAGCACCGTGCTTCGGCTGATCTTGAGCTGACCGCCCTCGTTGACCAGCCGGTAGGCGGTGCGCTCGATGTCCACCCGGCCATTCTTGAAGTAGTAGGTGAGCGTGGCCTCGGCCCGGTCCGGCGGCTGACCGGAGACGTTACTCACCGTCACGCGGCTGAACTGTCCCCAGAACCGCTCGTATCCGGACCGGCCGCCGGCGTGGTTCGTCTGGTACCAGGACGTCATCCGCGGCCAGGCCTGGTCGGTGCCGGCTGGCATCAGCGCGTAGTAGCTGCGGATCGCCTCGGCCAGCTGGCCGGCCGAAGGCGGGTTGGACACCCGGCTCGGCTCCCGAGTCGGCTCCCGTGTGGGCTCGCGGGTCCGCTCGGGCGCCGTCGTCGGGTCCGGCCTTGGGGCTCGACTGGCCGAGGTCCTCGGCGGTGCCGTGGAGACCGAGGGCGGCGGGGAAACGGTGCGCCGTGCGGAGGTGGCCGCCACCGACGAGGTGGGGGAGGGCGAGTCGTCGGTCTTCGCCGAGGACGAAGGGCCGTCGGCTGCGCTCGGGTCGCCTGGGTCTCCCGGCCACATGACCAGGCCCAGCACCACCGCCAGAGCGACCAGTGCCGCCACGGCCGCCGTCGGTGCGGCCCACCGGCGGCGCCGAGGCTGCTCGTCGGCCGGGGGTGGAGGCGGCGGCGTAGTCGACGGCGGAGTCGGGCTGGCCCCGGCGCTCGTCGCCGAGCCTGCTGGCAGTGCGGCGACGACCGGTAGCCCGTCGGAGCTCTCCGCTGAGGCCGGCGAGGGGTCGGCGGCGGGAACCGGAGTGACCGGTGCCAGCTCGGCCCGGCTCAGCTCGTCGAGCCGGTGGGCTGCCTGGCTCATCGTCGGCCGGTCCCCGGGATCCGCGCTCAGCATCTCGGTGATCAGCCCAGTGAGCGGCCCGCTCTGCACGGGCGGAGGGAATCTGGCGGCCGCTACCCGGTGCAGCAGGGCCAGGGAGTTGACGTCGGTGCCGAACGGCGGGGTGCCCTCGAGGGCGGCGTAGAGCGTCGCGCCCAGCGAGAACACGTCGGAGGCGAACGTGGCCTCGCCGCCGCGCGCGACCTCGGGTGCCAGGAAGGCCGGCGTGCCGTGGATCAGCCCGCCGGCAGTGAGGGTAGCGTCACCCAGCGCGTGGGCGATGCCGAAGTCGCTGATCAGCGCTGTACCATCCTCGGCCACCAGGACGTTGCCCGGCTTCACGTCGCGGTGCACAATCCCGGCCGCGTGCGCCGCGGCCAACGCCGAGCCGATCTGGGCGCCGACCTGTGCCGCCTCCTCGACCTGCAGCGGCCCGCCGGTACGGAGCAGCGTGGCCAGCGTGATGGAGGGGACGAACTGCATGACCAGGCACGGGTGGCCCTCATGCTCGACCGCGTCGAAGACCGCCACGGCGTACGGGTGGTGCAGCCGGGCGGCGATCCGCGCCTCGCGCATCGCCCGCTGGGCCGCGAGCTCGGCCTCCTCGGCGTCGCCCTCCACCGGCGTACGCAGGAACTTGACGGCCACCCGTCGCTGCAGCCGCTCGTCCCAGGCGGCCCAGACGGTGCTCATGCCGCCGGACCCGAGCAGCGTCTGCAGCCGGTACCGACCGCCGATCAGGTCGTCGCGAGCGATCACGTTCGAGGTCGCATCGGATTCGCCCTCCGGGTCGACAAGGCGCTGTTTACATCGTAAACGTTACGCGGCATCGCGGGGTAGGACAACGGTCGGGAGGCTTTCATGGTTCCGCCGAGGTCGTACCCGGTGGGTAGGCTGAGGCGAGCACCTCCAACGAGCGACTCGAGGACCACGACCGTGTTCGACACCCTGCAAGACCGCTTGGCGGCGACGTTCAAGGCCCTGCGCGGCAAGGGACGGCTGTCCGAGGCCGACATCGACGCGACCGCCCGGGAGATCCGGGTCGCGCTGCTCGAGGCGGACGTCAACCTGAGCGTGGTCAAGGACTTCGTGGCCGCAGTCAAGGAGCGTGCCCGGGGCGCCGAGCTGTCGGGCGCACTCAACCCGGCCCAGCAGGTCATCAAGATCGTCAACGACGAGCTGGTCACCATCCTCGGCGGCGAGACCCGGCTGCTCCGGTTCGCCAAGCGGCCGCCCACGGTGATCATGCTGGCCGGCCTGCAGGGCTCCGGCAAGACGACGCTGGCCGGCAAGCTCGGGCTGTGGCTGCGGGGGCAGGGTTACTCGCCCCTGCTGGTCGCGGCGGACCTGCAGCGGCCGAACGCGGTCAACCAGCTGCAGGTGGTCGGGCAGCGGGCCGGCCTGCACGTGTACGCCCCAGAGCCCGGCAACGCCACGTCGCGGAGCGACATCGACCGACCCAGCGGGGATCCGGTCGCCGTCGCGCGCAGCGCGGTCGCGGAAGCGGAGCGCCGGCTGTACGACGTGGTCATCGTCGACACCGCCGGCCGGCTCGGTGTCGACGCCGAGCTGATGCAGCAGGCCGCGGACATCCGCGACGCGGTGCACCCCGACGAGATCTTGTTCGTGGTCGACGCGATGATCGGCCAGGACGCGGTGAACACGGCGAACGCCTTCGCCGAAGGGGTCGGCTTCGACGGGGTCGTGCTGACCAAGCTGGACGGTGACGCCCGCGGCGGCGCGGCCCTGTCCATCGCCCGGGTCACCGGCCGGCCGATCATGTTCGCCTCCAACGGAGAGGCGCTCAAGGACTTCGACATCTTCCATCCCGACCGGATGGCGAGCCGGATCCTGGGCATGGGCGACGTGCTCACGCTCATCGAGCAGGCCGAGCGGACCTTTGACGCCGAGAAGTCGAAGGAGGCGGCCGACCGGCTGGCCTCCAAGGGAGGTCGCGACTTCGGTCTGGCCGACTTCCTGCAGCAGATGCAGATGGTTCGCAAGATGGGCCCGCTGTCCAAGGTCTTCGGCATGCTGCCCGGGATGGGCGAGATCAAGGACCAGATCAACAACATCGACGAGAAGGACGTCGACCGGATCGAGGCGATCATCCACTCGATGACCCCGGCCGAGCGCGACGATCCCAAGATCATCGACGGCTCCCGCCGGGCCCGCATCGCCCGGGGCGCCGGGGTCCAGGTGTCCGACGTCAACGGACTGGTCAACCGGTTCTTCGAGGCCCGCAAGATGATGAGCTCGCTGGCCGGCGGCAAGATGCCGAACGTTCCCGGTATGCCGGGGATGAACGGCGGCGGGGGCGGCGCGGCCCGTCGCCCCCCGGCCAAGCAGAAGAAGAAGGGCGGACGCGGCGTCTCCGGCAACCCGGCGAAGCGCAACGCGCCGCAGCCCGCTTCGGCCGCGCCGGCCCCACTGGACGAGGCCGCGCTGCAGAAGGCCATGGCCGAGTTCGAGCTGCCGCCGGAGCTGCGCCGTCGCCTCGGCCAGTAGGGCATTCCTGGTGGGCGGGTCGGTCGGTCCGTCGACCGGCTCATGGCGCACTCCGAGGCTGCATCTGCAGGGTGTGGTGCTGCCGGACGGCGAGCATCACGACCTTTGGATCGTCGACGGGCTGATCCGGACCGAGCCAGTGCCTGACGCTGAGACAGTGGCCACCGGCGTCTGGCTGCTACCCGGGCTGGTGGATGCCCACTGCCACGTCGGACTGGAGAGTGAGGGCGCCGTTCCGCCGGACCGGGCCGAGGAGCATGCCTTGGCCGACCGCGCAGCGGGCGCCCTGCTGCTGCGCGACGCGGGCAGCCCCACCGACACCCGCTGGATGGATGAGCGGGAGGACCTGCCCCGGATCATCCGGGCCGGCCGGCACATCGCGCGGCCGAAGCGTTATCTGCCCAACTATGCCGCCGAGGTCGAACCGGAGGATCTGGTCGCCGAGGTGGAGCGCCAGGCCACCCGCGGCGACGGGTGGGTCAAGCTGGTGGGCGACTGGATCGACCGGGAGATCGGGGACCTGGCGCCGCTCTGGCCGGTGGAGGTGGCCGGGGCTGGGATCGCGCGGGCCCACGAGCTGGGCTGCCGGGTGACGGCGCACGTCTTCGGTGAGCAGGCGCTGGCCGAGCTGGTCGAGGCCGGCATCGACGGCATCGAGCACGGCACCGGGCTATCCGAGGACATGACAGCGCTGATGGCCGATCGCCAGGTCGCCCTGGTGCCGACGATGGTGCAGTTGGAGAACTTCGAGTCCTACGCGCAGGCCGGCGAGGCCAGGTTCCCCGCGTACGCGAAGCACATGCGGTCCCTGTACGCGACGCGGATCGAGCGCTTCGCGGCCGCCCGTGAGGCGGGCGTCCCGATCTACGCCGGCACCGACGCCGGCGGATACCTGCCGCACGGTCTGGTCGGAGCGGAGATCGCGGCGCTGGCCGAGTTCAGCTCGGCCGAGTACGCCCTGGGCGCGGGGTCCTGGCGGGCCCGGTCCTGGCTCGGCCGCCCGGACGGGCTGGTGGAAGGGGTGCCGGCGGACCTGGTGGCCTTCGATGCCGATCCGCGGCAGGACCTGGGGGTGCTGCGCCATCCCGTTCGGGTGGTCCTGCGTGGTGTCGTTGTCCAATGACGACACTCCGGCGGATGGTCGGGGACGTCCCTTCTCACCTTCTCGGAGCCCTTCTTGGTCAAGTTCCTGCGGGCGCTCGTCTGTGCCCTGCTCACCGTCGTCGCCCTCGTCCCGGCGGCCCTTCGTGCCCATGCCGACCCCTTACTCCGGCCAGGCTGGCGGCGACGTCGCGGGACGTCGGCCTCACGGTGGGCGCCCTGACGCTGGCCGACGTGAGGCTGGCGAACAGCCACTTCACGGTCGACTCGACCGCCCCCCGAGTCGTCGTCGGTATCCCGCAACCTGGCTGCGCTCCTCGCCGGTCTTGGAAGCACCGTCGAGGAGACCAGCCAACCCTCGGCTACGCAGTGGTTGATGGTGTGCTGCTGCTGGTCGGCGGCACCTTGCTCAGCCTGAGTCGCCGCCGGGTGTAGTCCGGGCATAGCACCGCACAGGGGTCTGAGGCAGCCGCGCTTCCTCGGACGCCTGTTGCTTGCCCCGGGCGTACTGGGCCGTCGTATCGTGACCGCGTGACTGACTGGATCTGCGCCACCTGTGCCGTCGAGTACCCCGACACCGACCAGCCGCCGACCACCTGCCCGATCTGCAGCGACGAGCGGCAGTACGTCCGGCCGTCCGGACAGCGCTGGACCACGCTGGCCGAGCTGACCGCGGCCGGCCACCGCGGCTCGGTCAGTGAGGTGGAGCCCGGGCTGCTGGGAATCCGGATCGAGCCGAGCGTGGGAATCGGCCAGCGGGCGCTGCTGATCCAGACGCCGGCCGGCAACCTGCTCTGGGACTCCACCGGCTACGTCGACGACGACCTGGCCGGCCAGGTCGCGGCCGTCGGCGGCGTGGCCGCGATCGCCGCCAGCCATCCGCACATGTTCGGGGCCCAGGTCGCCTGGTCCCGGCACTTCGACGACGCTCCGGTGTACGTCGCCGCGGCTGACCAGGAGTGGGTGCAGCGGAGCGACCCGGTCGTCACGACCTGGGACGAGCCGACCGAGGTGCTGCCCGGGGTGACGCTGCACCGGATCGGCGGCCACTTCCCGGGGAGCGCGGTGGCCCACTTCACTGGGGCGGACGGCCGCGGCGTCCTGCTCAGCGGCGACACCGTGGCCGGTACCCCCGACGAGCACTGGGTCTCCTTCATGCGCAGCTTCCCGAACAAGCTGCCGCTGTCGGCGGCGGTGGTGGAGAAGGTCGCGTCCCGGGTGCTGGTCCTCGACTTCGACCGGCTGTACGACAACTTCGGCGCCCGGGTGGCAAGCGATGCCGCGGCCTGGGTACGTCGGTCGGCGGACCGCTATGTCGCCTGGGTGCGCGGCGACTTCGACCACCTCACTGGCTAGCACGCCCGCGGCACCGTCTAGTGCCCCGAGCCGGTCGAGCCCTCCGACCGGCTCAGGCACCACTGCTATCGGAGGGCGACCCGCAGCTTCGAGACTCCGGAGCC
>DASQUF010000355.1:0-6736 GCA_035641435.1 Propionibacteriaceae bacterium
GTCCCACCGTTCGGTGGCTGGTGGGATCAGGTCTATGAGCGGATCGGTGCGCTGGTTCCCAACTTCAGCGACGTGATCACCAACGTCGTCATCTACCGCGGTGAGATCACTTTCCATGTCGCGCGAGAGCATCTGGCCGAGCTGGTCCGATACCTCAGAGACGACGCCCAGCTGCGTTTCGAGTTCTGTAGCAGCGTGTCCGGGGTGCACTATCCAGCAGACAAAGATCGTGAGCTGCACGCGGTCTACCACCTGCAGTCAATGACCCACAACCGCCGCATCCGGCTCGAGGTCTCCGCGCCCGACAGTGACCCGCACATTCCGTCGGTGGTGCCGACCTATCCGACCGCTGACTGGCACGAGCGCGAGACCTACGACATGTTCGGCATCATCTTCGACGGCCATCCGGCGCTGACCCGGATCCTGATGCCGGACGACTGGCCCGGCCACCCGCAGCGCAAGGACTACCCGCTCGGCGGCATCGACGTGGAGTACAAGGGCGCAACCGTCCCGCCGCCCGACCAGCGAAGGAGCTACTCGTGACCACCGGATTCATGCCGGGGGGGACGACCCCCTTGGACCCCCGAAAAGCGTTGTTCCGAACTACAGCGACGTGATCACCAAGGTGGTCATCCACCGCGGCGAGATCACCTTCCACGTCAACCGCGACCACCTGCTCGAGCTGGTCCGGCACCTGCGCGACGACGCCTACCTGCGGTACGAGTTCTGCAGCAGCGTGTCCGGAGTGCACTACCCGGCCGACTCGGGCCGCGAGCTGCACGCGGTCTACCACCTGCAGTCGATGACCCACAACCGGCGGATCCGGCTCGAGGTGTCGGCGCCGGACTCCGATCCGCACATCCCATCGGTGGTGCCCATCTACCCGACCGCGGACTGGCACGAGCGCGAGACGTACGACATGTTCGGCATCGTCTTCGACGGCCACCCGGCGCTGACCCGGATCCTGATGCCGGACGACTGGCCCGGCCACCCGCAACGCAAGGACTACCCGCTCGGCGGCATCCCGGTCGAGTACAAGGGCGCCACTATCGCTCCGCCCGACCAGCGAAGGAGCTACTCGTGACCACCGGATTCATGCCGGGGGGGACGACCCCCCCGAGCCCCCCCGGAAGAGCGGGGGGAGCCGATCCCTTTGCCGCCTCCGTCGATGACGCCGCCGAGGGGCAGGTCTACACCGTCACCGGCCAGGACTGGGACTCGATCGTCTCCGAGCAGGCCGAGCGCGGCGACGAGCGGATCGTGGTCAACATGGGCCCGCAGCACCCCTCCACCCACGGTGTCCTCCGGCTGATCCTGGAGATGGAGGGCGAGTCGGTGCACGAGGCCCGGTGCGGCATCGGGTACCTGCACACCGGCATCGAGAAGAACATGGAGTTCCGCACCTGGACCCAGGGCACCACGTTCTGCACCCGGATGGACTACCTGTCCCCGCTCTACAACGAGACGACCTACTGCCTCGGGGTGGAGCGGCTGCTGGGCATCGAGGAGGAGATTCCCGAGAAGGCCAGCGTCATCCGGGTGATGATGATGGAGCTCAACCGGATCTCCTCGCATCTGGTCTGCATCGCCACCGGCGGCATGGAGATCGGCGCGCTGACCGTGATGACCATCGGGTTCCGGGAGCGGGAGAAGGTGCTGGACGCCTTCGAGCTGATCACCGGCCTGCGGATGAACCACGCCTACATCCGGCCCGGCGGGGTCGCCCAGGACCTGCCGGACAACGCGCTGGACCATGTCCGCGACCTGGTCGCGTGGATGAAGCGGCATCTGCCGGAGTACGCGGCGTTCTGCAACGAGAACCCCATCTTCAAGGGCCGGCTCGGTGGCGTCGGCTACCTCGACCTGGCCGGCTGCCTGGCCCTCGGCATCACCGGTCCGCCGCTGCGCTCCACCGGCTACGACTGGGACCTGCGCAAGAAGCAGCCGTACTGCGGATACGAGACCTACGACTTCGACGTTCAGACCTGGGACACCCCGGACGCGTACGGGCGGTTCCGGATCCGGCTGAACGAGATGTGGGAGAGCCTGAAGATCATCGAGCAGTGCGTGGAGCGGCTGGAGGGGATGCGCGGCGCCCCGATCATGGTCGCGGACAAGAAGATCGCCTGGCCGGCCCAGCTGTCCATCGGCAGCGACGGCATGGGCAACTCCAACGAGCACATCAAGCACATCATGGGCCAGTCGATGGAGGCGCTGATCCATCACTTCAAGCTGGTCACCGAGGGTTTCCGGGTGCCGCCGGGGCAGGCGTACGTCCCGGTCGAGTCGCCCCGCGGCGAGCTGGGCGCGCACGTGGTCTCCGACGGCGGCACCCAGCCGTTCCGGGCCCACTTCCGCGACCCGAGCTTCGTCAACCTGCAAGCCATGCCCGCCCTGTGCGAGGGCTCCATGGTGAGCGACGTGGTGGTCGCCGTGGCCAGCCTGGACCCGGTGATGGGCGGGGTGGACCGCTGATGCGCAGCACTCTTCTTCGGAAACCGGTCACAGACTGCGGAGATCAGCCGGCCAAACCTGCAGCCTGTGACCGGTTTTCGAAAGAGGGGAGCCGGTCGTGAGTGAGCTGATCGAGCCGCAGCCCAACACGAACGGGCACGCGGGCGGCGATGTGGCGAGCGAGGACCTCGTGGGTCGGTTGGCGGGGGGCGAGCACCCGCAGCACGGGCACTTCACCACGCACTTCGACGAGCCCAGCCTGGACTACTCGGCGACGGGCACGGCGATCACCGAGGAGACGCTGGAGGAGCTGCGGGCCATCGCCGCCCGCTATCCGCAGGCCCGGTCCGCGTTGCTGCCGATGCTGCACCTGGTGCAGAGCGTCGAGGGCCGGGTCACACCGACCGGTATCGAGGCCTGCGCGACCATCCTCGGGCTGACCACCGCCGACGTGAGCGGGGTGGCCACCTTCTACACGATGTACAAGCGGCACCCCGTGGGGAAGTACCACGTCGGCGTCTGCACGACCGCGCTGTGCGCGATCCTGGGCGGCGACGAGGTGTATGCGCGGCTGCAGGACCACCTCGGCATCGGCAACGACGAGACCACCGACGACGGACAGATCAGCCTCGAGCACGTCGAGTGCAACGCGGCCTGCGACTTCGCGCCGGTGATGATGGTCAACTGGGAGTTCTTCGACAACATGACCCCGGAGTCGGCGTGCGAGGTGGTCGACCGGCTGCGCGCGGACGAGCCGGTGCAGGCCACCCGCGGCGCCCAGGTCGGGACCTGGCGGGAGGCCGAGCGGGTGCTGGCCGGGTTCCCCGACGGCAAGGCCGACGAGGGTGTCACCGCGGCGGGGCCGTCCCTGCTCGGGCTGAAGATCGCTCGCGAGCGCGGCTGGTCCGCGCCCGAGGTGCGCCCCGTGTCGGACGACGAGGACGAGGAGCAGAAGGAGGCCCAGGATGGTTGATCCGTTGACGCCCGTCCTGACCAGGAACTGGGGTGACGAGCGGGCCTGGAAGCTGGCCAACTACGAGCACCAGGGCGGGTACACGGCACTGCGCACTGCACTGGAGATGACTCCGGCCGACGTGGTCACCGCGGTCAAGGACTCCGGCCTCCGCGGCCGCGGCGGCGCCGGCTTCCCGACCGGCATGAAGTGGGGCTTCATCCCGCAGGACAACCCCAAGCCGAAGTACCTGGTGGTCAACGCGGACGAGTCCGAGCCGGGCACCTGCAAGGACATCCCGCTGATGATGGCCTCGCCGCACACGCTGGTCGAAGGTGTGATCATCGCCGCGTACGCCATCCGGGCCGCGTTCGCGTTCATCTATGTCCGCGGCGAGGTGCTGCACGTGGTCCGGCGGCTGCAGCAGGCGGTGCGGGAGGCGTACTCGGCCGGGTACGCCGGGACCAACATCCTCGGCACCGGCTACGACCTGGAGATCGTCGTCCACGCCGGCGCGGGCGCGTACATCTGCGGGGAGGAGACAGCGCTGCTGGACTCCCTGGAGGGGCGGCGCGGTCAGCCGCGGCTCCGCCCGCCGTTCCCGGCTATCGCCGGTCTGTACGCCAGCCCGACGGTGATCAACAACGTCGAGTCGATCGCCTCGGTGCCCAGTGTGATCAACGAGGGTCCGGACTGGTTCGGCTCCATGGGCACCGAGAAGTCCAAGGGCATGACCATCTACTCGCTGTCCGGACACGTGGCCAACCCGGGGCAGTTCGAGGCGCCGCTCGGCGTCACGCTGCGCTCGCTGCTGGATCTGGCCGGCGGCATCCGTCCCGGACACGAGCTGAAGTTCTGGACCCCGGGCGGGTCGTCGACGCCCATGCTGACCGCAGAACACCAGGACGTGCCACTGGACTACGAGGGCATGACCAGCGTGAAGTCGATGCTCGGCACCAAGGCTCTGCAGTGCTTCGACGAGACCACCTCGGTGGTGCGCACGGTGCTGCGCTGGACCGAGTTCTACAAGCACGAGTCCTGCGGCAAGTGCACGCCGTGCCGCGAGGGCACCTGGTGGCTGGTGCAGATCCTGAAGCGGATGGAGGCCGGCCAGGGCCAGGAGGGCGACATCGAGAAGCTCCTCGACCTGTGCGAGAACATCCTCGGCCGCTCGTTCTGCGCGCTGGGCGACGGAGCCACCTCGCCGATCTCCTCGGCGATCGCCTTCTTCCGCGATGAGTTCGAGGCGGCGATGCACACCCCGGCCTGGGAGCTGTTCCCCTACGAGCGAAGTACGATCTTCGTCCGCGAGCCGGTCGGAGCAGTTTCATGAGTGCCTACTCGCTGATCGCGCCGGGAGCTCCGGCCGTCCTCCTTCGCTCGCAGACGGAAGAGCGTTGTCTGCTCCCTCACTCGTCCGCACCGGAGCGCGCGATCCGGTCGCTCGTAGGCAGGACCTCATGACAGTTACGGCAGCCAAGCCCACCGACGTCGAGAAGCGCGAGGACCTGGTCACCCTCACCATCGACGACGTCGAGGTGTCGGTGCCCAAGGGCACTCTGGTGATCCGGGCGGCCGAGCTCATCGGCGTCGACATCCCGCGGTTCTGCGACCACCCGCTGCTCGACCCGGTCGGTGCCTGCCGCCAGTGCCTGGTCGAGGTGCCCGACGGCGGGAACGGCCGGGCGATCCCCAAGCCGCAGGCCTCCTGCACCCTCGAGGTGGCGGCGGGGATGAAGGTCAAGACCCAGCTGACCTCGCCGGTGGCCGACAAGGCCCAGCACGGGAACATGGAGTTCCTGCTGATCAACCACCCGCTGGACTGCCCGATCTGCGACAAGGGCGGCGAGTGCCCGCTGCAGAACCAGGCGATGTCCCACGGGTACGCCGAGACCCGCTTCACTGACGTCAAGCGCACCTACCCCAAGCCGATCCACATCTCGGCCAACGTGCTGCTGGACCGCGAGCGCTGCGTGCTCTGCGCCCGTTGCACCCGGTTCTCCGAGCAGGTCGCCGGCGACCCGTTCATCGCCCTGATCGAGCGGGGCGCGCTGCAGCAGGTCGGGATCTACGAGAAGGAGCCGTTCTCCTCCTACTTCTCGGGCAACACCATCCAGATCTGCCCGGTGGGCGCGCTGACCAGCGCGGCGTACCGGTTCCGCTCGCGGCCGTTCGACCTGGTCTCCACCCCATCGATCGCCGAGCACGACGCCTGCGGCTCGGCGATCCGGGTCGACCACCGTCGCGGCACGGTGATGCGGCGGTTGGCCGGTGACGACCCCGAGGTCAACGAGGAGTGGATCACCGACAAGGACCGGTTCGCTCATCGCTACGGGCTGGGTGAGGATCGGCTGCAACGCCCGCTGGTCCGCGACGGGGACGTGCTGCGCCCGGCCTCGTGGCCGGAGGCCATCGACGTGGCCGTACAGGGTCTGCGGGCGGCCGGTTCGGCCACCGGGGTGCTGACCGGCGGCCGGCTTCCGCTGGAGGACGCGTACGCGTACGCCAAGTTCGCGCGTGCCGTCCTGGGCACCAACAACATCGACTTCCGGGCCCGGCCGCACGCGCAGGAGGAGGCCGACTTCCTGGCGCACGCCGTGGCCGGCAGCGGTCTGGGCGTCACCTTTGCCGACCTGGAGGACGCCAGCACGGTGTTGCTGGTCGCCTTCGAGCCGGAGGAGGAGGCCGGTGCGGTCTTCCTGCGGATGCGCAAGGCGTACCGGAAGAAGGGTCTGGTGTCCTGGACGCTCGCGCCCTTCCTCAGCAACGGCGCCCGCAAGCTCGGCGCCGCGCTGGTCGGCTGCGTGCCCGGCATGGAAGCCTCGGTCCTCGACCGGATCAACCCACCCAAGGGTCGCCGTCGCGAGCGGGTCGAGCCGATTTCGGCCCTCGAGCTCGACGGGAACTCGATCATTCTGGTCGGCGAACGGGCCGCAGCCCTCTCCGGCACCCTGAGCGCGGTCCTCCGGCTTCAGCAGCGAACCGGGGCCCGGGTGGCCTGGGTGCCGCGACGGGCCGGCGAACGCGGTGCGGTCGAGGCCGGCTGCCTGCCCAACCTGCTGCCCGGCGGCCGCCCTCTGGCGGACCCGGCCGCCCGGGTCGACCTCGCGGCCGCCTGGGGCATCGAGTCGCTGCCCAGCCTGGAGGGTCGGGACGCGGACGAGATGCTGATCTCCGCGAGCGACGACCAGCTCGCGGCGCTGGTGGTGGCCGGGATCGACGCAGGCGACTTCAGGGACCCGCAAGGCGTGCTGGACGGCCTGGAGGAGGTCGACTTCGTGGTCAGCCTGGAGACCCGGGCGTCGCTGGTCACCGAGCGGGCGGACGTGG
>DASQUF010000356.1:0-10379 GCA_035641435.1 Propionibacteriaceae bacterium
CGTCCCGCCCCGCCGACGTCGGGTGTCACGGCCTCCCTTCGGGGCGAGAGCAGGTCACCAAGCCATCGGTCGATGCTTCGGGGAAGTCGAGCGTGGGGCGACGGACGCCGCGGACACGTCGCGAGCGTGGATGGGCCCGGCGAGAGCCACAGCGTGCGAGGACGGAAGGTTGCGACGAGGCGTCTCCCCAGTGTCCGCCCACGAGTGAGCCAGTCATGGGAGGCCGAGGCGCCAGATCTCGACCGGACCATCAGTGACGACCCGCCAGCGGCCGGACTCGGTGGGGTACGCCCGGGTGGTGGTCGACCGGTCGGCGGCGAAGGCCTCGACGATGCTGCCGTCGACCAGGACTCGGGCCGGTTGGTCTCCCGACCCGCGCACGGCCACGACCTGATCGGCGTCGGTCCCGTTGACAAGCTCCAGGGCGACCGGCCCGGGCGCGACGACCTCGAACGCCGGAGCCGCGAACTCCGCTCCACTCGTGGCATCCAGGCGCTCCCGACGGAGTCCGGTCAGCTCGGCGGCGGGCCGGCTGCCGAGGCGGCCGTTGCGGACGAACATCTCACGCGGGAAGGTCAGTGACCCCGCCCAACCGGCCTGGGCGAGCTGGCTGAAGTCGCGGCCGAGCTCCCAGGACCAGCCCCAGAGGAGGAGGCGACCGTTGTCGGTCAGCACCTGCGGGGCGTAGAACGCGGGCCCGTCGTCGACCGCCCCGCCGCCGGTTGCTTTGAACCGCAGCCCGTCGCCCTCGCGAAGCAGGTCGCCGAGCAGGAAGCGCACGCCGTCCAGCCGGTGGGTGCCGTCGATCCAGCGCCAGACCGACAGCAGCACCACCCAGCGGCCGTCGACGTAGGCCAGGTTGGGGCACTCCCAGATGTCGGCAGCCGCGACCTCGGCCGCGACGGCGTCGTCGGTGGTCAGCAGCGCCTTGAGCGGGACCCAATGCTCGAGGTCGTCACAGCTCCACAGCAGCAGCTGCGGGCGGCCGCCTCGCTTGCCCGCCCCCTGCACGGCGTACCGCCGGTCCTCGAAGGAGAAGACGAAGGGGTCGCGGACCTCGTCGATCGCCTCGTCGTCCGGGGCGAGGACCACCGGCTTGTCGGCCTGGGTCCACGCCGCCAGCGTCCGGTCGCTGCGGGCGAGACCCACCGTCGCGTTCCCGGCGTGGTCGGGGTTGGCGGTGTAGACCGCGGTCGGCACGCCGCCGTCGTCGACGATGCAGCCGCTCCAGCAGCCCGCCGCATCCATGCCGGCGGGCCGGGGGAACAGAGCGACCGGTTGGTCGGTCCAGTGCAGGAGGTCGGTGGAGCTGACGTGACCCCAGTGCACGTTGCCGTGGACGGGCGCGTGCGGGTTGTACTGGAAGAAGACGTGGTACGTGCCGTCGATCCGGCAGAGGCCGTTGGGGTCGTTGAGCCAGCCGCGGGCGGGACGGATGTGCAGCGCCGGAAAGGCGGGATCACGCATGGTCGGCAACCTACTTCGTCAGGTCTAGCGTGCGTCTTTACGAGGGTCAAGGGGGTCGTCCCCCTTGCTCTAGACTCGACGCCCGTGGCGGAATCCCTGCGGGTCCTGGTGGTCGGCTCGGGCGGCCGGGAGCACGCCCTGGTGCTGGCCCTGTCCCGCGACCCTCAGGTGCAGGCCCTGTACGCCGCGCCGGGCAATCCGGGGACTGCGTTGCTGGCCGACAACCACCCCGTCGACGCCACCGATCCCGCGGCCGTGACCGTCCTGGCTCAGGAGATCGGCGCCAACCTTGTGGTCATCGGCCCGGAGGCCCCGCTGGTCGCCGGCGTGGCGGACGCGGTCACCGCCGCCGGGATCGCCTGCTTCGGCCCGTCGGCGGCCGCAGCGCGGATCGAGGGCAGCAAGGCGTTCGCCAAGCAGGTGATGGCCGCGGCCGGAGTCCCGACCGCGGACTCCCGGGTGGCGGAGACGCCTGAAGAGGCGGCAGCCGCCCTCGACGCGTTCGGCCCTCCGTACGTGGTCAAGGACGACGGCCTGGCCGCCGGCAAGGGCGTGCTGGTCACCGAGGACCGCGATGCCGCGCTGGCCCACGCGGCCGCCTGCGGTCGAGTGGTGATCGAGGAGTTCCTGGACGGTCCCGAGGTCAGCCTCTTCGCGGTGACCGACGGCCGCACCGTACGCGCGTGTGAGCCCGCGCAGGACTTCAAGCGGGTGGGCGACGGGGACACCGGTCCCAACACCGGCGGCATGGGGGCGTACACGCCGCTGCCCTGGGCACCGCCCGACCTGGTCGCCGAGGTGACGGCGACCGTGTTGCAGCCCACCGTCGACGAGCTGGCGGGGCGCGGTACTCCTTTTGTCGGGCTGCTGTACGCCGGGCTCGCACTGACCGGTCGCGGCGTCCGGGTGGTGGAGTTCAACGCCCGGTTCGGCGACCCGGAGACCCAGCCACTGCTGGCCCGGCTGATCACGCCGCTCGGCGGGGTGCTGTACGCCGCCGCGGCCGGCAGCCTGGCCGACCAGCCCGAGCTGGAGTGGTCCGACGACGCGGCGGTGGGCGTGGTGCTGGCGGCGGAGAACTACCCGGGGCCGCCGGTGACCGGTGGGGTCATAGACGGCCTGGAGGCGGCCGCCGAGAGGGGTGCGGTGGTGGTCCACGCCGGGACCGCCCTCGACCCCGAGGGGCGGCTGGTCAGCAGCGGCGGCCGGGTGCTCTGCGTGGTCGGCCTGGGGTCCGACCTCGATCTGGCCCGGGAGTGCGCGTACGCCGGGATCCAGCGGATCACGCTGCCCGGGTCGTTCTTCCGCAGCGACATCGCCGCCCGGGTGGACCAGCAAGGGGGGGCGACCTCCCTTGACCCCCCCGCGGCGGACCGGAAGCACACGGGCGTCCGCCAGCCCACCGGAGCGCGCGCATGATCGGCAACGTCCTGGCCAACCGGTACGCCTCCCCAGCGATGCGCGACATCTGGTCGGCGGAGAGCAAGATCATCGCCGAGCGGCGGCTCTGGCTCGCCGTGCTGACCGCGCAGAACGATCTCGGTGTCGACATGGGCGGCGACGACCCGGCCGCGGTGCTGGCCGCGTACGAGGCGGTGGCCGACTCGGTCGACCTGGCCAGCATCGCCGCCCGCGAGCGGGTCACCCGGCACGACGTCAAGGCCCGGATCGAGGAGTTCAACTCAGCTGCCGGCTACGAGCACGTGCACAAGGGCATGACCTCGCGCGACCTCACGGAGAACGTGGAACAGCTGCAGATCGTCTCCGCGCTCAGCCTGGTCCGGACCCGGATGGTCACCGTGCTGGCCCGGCTGGGCGAGCTGGCCGCCCACTACGCCGACCAGCCGGTCACCGCGCGGACCCACAACGTGGCCGCGCAGGTGACCACCCTGGGCAAGCGGTTCGCGACCGTGGCCGAGGAGCTGCTGGTCGCGTACGAGCGGGTGGACGGGCTGCTCGACCGCTACCCGTTGCGGGGCATCAAGGGACCGGTGGGCACCGGGCAGGACATGCTCGACCTGGTCGGCGGCGACGAGGCCAAGCTGGCGGCACTGGAGCAGCGGGTGGCCGACCATCTCGGCTTCACCAGGGTGCTGCTCAGTACCGGGCAGGTCTACCCGCGCTCGCTGGACCTCGACGTGGTGACCGCGCTGGCTCAGGTGGCGGCGGCCCCGTCCAATCTCGCCACCAGCATCCGGCTGATGGCCGGCCACGAGCTGGTCACCGAGGGGTTCCGGCCGGGCCAGGTCGGCTCCAGCGCGATGCCGCACAAGATGAACACCCGCTCCTGCGAGCGGGTGAACGGGCTGGCGGTGATCCTCCGCGGCTACGTCTCGATGGTCGGCGAGCTCGCCGGGGACCAGTGGAACGAGGGTGACGTCTCGGACTCGGTGGTCCGCCGGGTCGCACTGCCGGACGCCTTCTTCGCCCTCGACGGGCTGTTCGAGACCTTCCTCAGCGTGCTCGCGGACTTCGGCGCATTCCCGGCGGTGATCGAGGTCGAGCTGCGTCGATACCTGCCGTTCCTGGTGACCACCAAGGTGCTGCTGGCCGCGGTTCGGCGGGGGGTCGGCCGGGAGACGGCGCACGAGGTGATCAAGGAGCACGCGGTGGCGGTGGCCCTGGCGATGCGGGAGCGCGGTGGGGACAACGACCTGCTGGACCGGCTGGCCGGGGACGCCCGGCTGGGCGTCGACCGGGCCGACCTGGACGCCGCGGTGGCCCGTCCGTTGGACCTGACCGGCACGGCCGGCGCCCAGGTGGCGGCGGTGTTGGCCCGGATCGAGAAACTCGCTGCCGCACACCCCGACGCTGCGGCGTACACTCCCGGATTGGTCTTGTAGACCTCGTGGGGGAACTCGGACAGCTGACAGCCCCTCAGGTCGGGGAACCGAGGGGCTGTCGTGAGGGGGAGAGTGAGCGAGGAGCTACACCAGCGTGGACGACTCCTGCGGCATCAGCACCCAGGCGACCAGATAGATCAGGATCTGCGGCCCGGGCAGTAGCAAGCTGGCGACGAAGAGGATCCGGACGATGGTGGGATCGATACCGAAGCGGCGTGCGATGCCTGAACACACGCCTGCGATCACCCGGTTGTCGCGGGGGCGGTACAGGGTCTGCATGAAAGAGGGTTCCTCTCCTGGGTCACTGATGGTGCGGACATATCTACTGTGGGGCACCGCGGACCGCCAGGAAAGCCCTTTGCTGGGCCGCTCCGGGTGCGCTCAGGGTCCAAGGCGACACATCCCTGAGTCGAGACGGGCCGAGCCTGAAAGACTGGCGCCGTGACACGACCTCGGCGGGCGTTCGACACCGAACCCGGGGACACCGAGTCCGCCGTCGCGTACGTGCCGCGCCGGTCCAGCGGGTTCGTGCCGGCGCCCGATCCGCAACCGGCAGAGCCGGCCCCGTCGCTGCCCAAGCCGGAGCCGGAGCCGGACTCCGAGGCCGACGAGCCGCCGCCGCGCCCGCGCCGGGCGCTGCCTCCGGCGGAGCCGGAGGAGCCGAACAAGGCCGCCGAGCTCGCCCATGAGCAGCCGGCCGTGCGCCCCGATCCCGGGCGTACGCCGGTCGCGCCCGGGCCCGCCCCCCGGCAGCCGACGCCGACGCCGAGTCCGGACGAGCCGCCCGCGCCACCGCGCCGGCCGTCCCGGGTCTTGGTCGAGCCGGAGCGCACCAACCAGGAGGACGACGTGGCGGAGGAGCCGGCGACGGTACCGGTGCCTCGGCGGTCCCGGGCCTGGGTGGATCCGGGGCTCGCGTCGCCGCCGGGCTCGACACCGGCCTCCGCCAGCGGTCCGCCCTCGCCGGAACGGACCCCGCGCCGCTCCGCGCCGCTGCCGCCTGTCGCCCCCGCGGTTACGCCCGCGGCTCCGAATGTGCGAGCCCCGGCCCCGGCGCCGTCGACCCCGGCCATCAGTCCGTCCGCGCCGCCGCCGGCTCGGACTGGTTCGACGGTCATGCCTTCATCGTCGCCTCGTCCAACTCCGCCAGCTCCGCCGGCTCCAGCGCCTCCGATGGCGTCGGCTCAGCGCCAGCCGCAGCTCCAGTCCCCACCTCAGCTCCGGCCCCAGCCTCAGTCGACGCGACCGCCGGCTCCGGTCCGGCCATACGCGCCGATCACCTCATCGCCTCCGCCGCCGATGCCCCGATCCACCGGAGCCCCTCGCGCTCCGGCCAACGCGCCCCGGCCGGGCCCGCCGTCGGCCGGTCCGACCCCGACGATCGCGCCGCGCCCCACCGAGACTCCGTCCCTGGCGCCCCGGCCTGCCCCGCCGACGGCCGCCCCGCCGCCGGCGGCCGCCCCAGCCCCGAACCCGACCATTGCGCCGCGCTCCACCGCCCCCTCGTGGCCGACCAGTGGGTCGCGGCCGCGGTCACCGGCCCGCCCCGGCCCGGCGCCCCAGCCCGCGGCAGCGTCGCGCCCGAATCCGACTCCACGCCCGAATCCGACTCCACGGCCGAGCCCCACCACCGGCTCGACCCCAGCCCCGCGCCCGAGTGCTGCGACGCGCCCGAGGGCCGCGACGCCAAGTGCGGCGACGCGATCCGGCTCCACCGCTCGTCCGGCGGCGCCGACCCATCCAGCCGCTCCGTCGCGACCCGAACCCCAGCGGGAGCCCGAGCCGCGTCCCAACCTGCCGTCTCGTCGGCCGGAGGAGCGCCGCGCCACCGGCAGCGTGGGCCGGGCTGTCGGACATCCCGTGCCGCCGATCGTGGTCGACCGACTGGTGAAGGCGTACAACGGCGTCGTCGCCGTCCGGAACCTCAGCTTCACCGTCGAGCCGGGCCGGATCACCGGCTTCCTCGGCCCCAACGGCGCCGGCAAGACCACGACGTTGCGGATCCTGGTCGGTTTGGTGACGCCGACCACCGGCACCGCGACCTTCGGCGGCACCGCGTACGCCGACCTCAACCGACCGCAGGAGACCGTCGGGGCGGTGCTGGACGCCAACTTCCACCCCGGTCGCACCGGGCGTAACCACCTGCGGGTCCTGGCCGCCACCGCCGGAGTCACCGACCGGCGGGTGGACGAGCTGTTGGACCGGGTCGGGCTGACCGAGGACGGCCGCCGGCCCACGGGGCAGTACTCGCTTGGCATGCGGCAGCGGCTGGCGATCGCCGCGGCCCTGATCGGCAACCCGGACTACCTGATCCTCGACGAGCCGGCCAACGGGCTGGACCCCGAGGGTATCCGCTGGCTGCGGCAGGTCCTGCGTGACTTCGCCGCGACGGGCCGGGCCGTCCTGGTGTCCTCGCACCTGCTCAACGAGGTCCAGGCCACGGTCGACGAGATCGTGGTGATCCACAAGGGCCGGCTGTTGGCCCAGATGCCGATGTCGGACCTGCAGCTGGGGCAGGGCACCATCCGCGCCCGGGTGTCCGACCTGGACACCGCCGGCCAGGTGCTCGCGCCGCTCGGAGTGCGAGTGGAGTGGATGGTCGACGAGCAGGGCCCGTGCCTGCGTATCCACAGCCAGGAGGTCGCCGCGGTGGGGGCGGCCCTGTTCAACGCGGGCATCGTGGTGCACGAGCTGGTCACCGAGCGCCGCGACCTGGAGCAGGAGTTCTTCGCCATGCTGGAGGCCTCTCGTTGACCGGAATCCTCCGGGCCGAGCTGAGGAAGATCACCACCACGCGGTTGTGGTGGATCACGCTGATCTGCATCCTGGTGCTCGGCGGGGGGTACGCGGCCGGGGTGGCCCTGCTGCAGCCGGGGAACGGTGCGCAGTTCGACGACCCGGGGGTCGTGCGCAGCATCTACAACGGCGGCAACCCGGCGACCCGGGTGCTGGCGATGGTGCTGGGCATCGCGACGATCGGCAGCGAGTACCGGCACCAGACGCTCGCGGCGACATACCTGGCCACGCCGCGGCGGAGGCGGGTGCTGCTGGGAAAGGCGGTCAGCCTGCTGCTGTTCGGGCTGCTCTATGGCGTGGTGAGCGTTGTCGCCGGGGTGGTGGTGTCGGTGCCCTCTATCTCGACCAACGATGGGTCCTTCTTCCTCGACCGGGCGGATACCTGGCGCTCGCTGGTTCTCGGGGTGGGCTCGCTGGCGCTGTGGACCATGATCGGGATGGGCATCGGCCTCCTGGTCAAGAACATGCTGGTGGCCATGCTGGTCGGGATCAGCTTCGCATACCTGGTCGAGCCGATCCTGTCGTTGATCTTCTACCTGCGGGACTGGGACCTGGGGCTCAACGTGCTGCCGACCGGGGCGACCAACGCGATGCTCGGCATCACCTCGCCGGTCCTGTTCGCCAGTGACGAGCCGTTCGCCTGGTGGCAGGGGGCGATGATCCTCGCCGCCTGGTGTCTGCTCCCGGCGGTGGTAGGTGTGCTGACGACCGTACGCCGCGACGTCATCTGAGCGCCGCGTACGGTCGAAATCCTCGGGAGGCTTACCCGGTCGATAAACTCGCGGCCATGGCGAGAGTGGTGGTCGACGTGATGCCCAAGCCGGAGATCCTGGACCCGCAGGGCAAGGCGGTCACCGGGGCGCTGAACCGGCTCGGCTTCGCCGGAGTGTCGGTCCGGCAGGGCAAGCGGTTCGAGCTGGAGCTGGACGGGGACCTGACCGATGAGCGGCTGGCCGCGGTGCGGCACGCTGCCGAGACGCTGCTGGCCAACACCGTGATCGAGAGCTTCGCCGTCAAGGTGGAGACCGAGGCGGAGACGGTCGACGCGGCCACGCCCGCCGTGGAGGCGACCGAGTCTCAGCCCACGCCCGACCAGCGGCCTGCCACCAGATGACAGCGAAGATCGGCGTCGTCACCTTCCCCGGCTCGCTCGACGACCACGACGCGCTGCGCGCGGTGCGGCTGGCCGGGGCCGAAGCGGTCCCGCTCTGGCACGGCGACCAGACCCTGAACGGGGTGGACGCGGTGATCCTGCCTGGCGGCTTCTCCTACGGGGACTATCTCCGGTGCGGCGCCATCTCGCGCTTCGCCCCGGTGATGTCCGAGGTGATCCAGGCGGCCGAGGGCGGGATGCCGGTGCTGGGCATCTGCAACGGGTTCCAGATCCTCTGCGAGGCACACCTGCTGCCCGGGGCCCTGGTGCGGAACGACGTGCAGACCTTCGTCTGCCGCGACCAGGATCTGGTGGTGGAGTCGGCCGACACCACCTGGACCAGCGACTTCACGCCCGGCCAGCAGATCACCATCGTGCTCAAGAACGGTGAGGGTGCCTACGTCGCGAACGAGGACACCCTCGATCGGCTCGAGGGGGAGGGCCGGGTGGTCTTCCGCTACCTCAACGGCAACCCCAACGGGGCCCGTCGTGACATCGCCGGCATCTGCAACGAGCGCGGCAACGTGGTCGGGCTGATGCCACACCCCGAGCACAACGTCGACCCGCTGACCGGGCCGACGACCGACGGCCGGCCGTTCTTCACCAGCGTGCTGACCTTCCTCTCCGCGCGGGTGTAGGCGCTCGGACCGTTGCCTTCCCGTGCGCGCTGGGTCGCGCTGCTGCTCCTGCTGGCCGGGGTGTTCGCCGGGCTGCGCTGGGTCGCCGCCCTGCCCGAGCCGCCCGAGCCGGCCCCGATCTTCACCGACGAGGTGGTGGTCGTCGGCGTGACCGGCCGCCCGCAGTTGACCGAGGTCGACCGCGAGGTGATCGAGGCGCGGTTGGGTGAGGTCCAGGCGGGCGCGATCGCCATCCGGCCGCGCTATGTCGGCGAGTGCGCGGCCGCCGGTTGGGCCACCCTCGGCGCCGGCCGCCGGACCACCGTCGACGGCGCGTGCTCGGTCGAGGTCCGGGACGGGGCGGTCGTTGGCTGGGACCAGCGGCTGGCCGCGGCATCCGCTTCGCGTGGTGACGCCAAGCTGGGCACTCTGGCCGGGGCGGTCAACGGCTGCGTGGCGGCCGTCGGGCCCGGAGCGGCGCTGGCCGCGGCCCGACCGGACGGGACGCTGGCGGCCTACGCGACGGTCGAGGAGTTCGTGGCCGGCGGGCGGGCGACCAGCTGTCCGATCACCCTGATCGATGCGGGCGACCGGGCCGACGAGCTGATTTCTGACCTGGCCGCCGACGACACGCGAACCTTGATCGTGACCGGAATCGGGCCGGCTCCTGGGTCCGACGATCCGGCGTCGCAGGTGTTCTACCGGGTCGGCACCACCTTCCCGGGCTGGGCGACCTCGGCCAGCACCCGGCGACCCGGCGTGCTCACCTTGACCGACCTCACCCGCACGCTGGTCGAGTTCGGCGCCGGTCCGGACGCTCCGGCGGCCGCGACCATCGACGGCTCCCCGTTGGCCGTCGAGCCGAGCACGCTGACTGTCGACGGGATCGCCGACCACCTGTCCGCCGTGGCCGCACTGTCCGACACACTCCCGCCGGCGTACGTCGTGCTGGGCAGCCTGGCCGGCCTCCTGGTCGCTGTCGGGGTCGTCGGAGCGGTGCGCCGCGACGCCCGGATGGTCCGAACGGTCGCGACCATCGGATCGGTCCTGCCTGCGGCGATGCTGTTCACCGGCGTGGTGCCGTGGGAGTACAGCGACCGGCCGCTGCTGACGCTCAGCCTGACGGTCTTGGCCGCGTGGGCCGTCTTTGCTGCGGCGGCATACGGGCTGGCGCGGTCGCTGTCCGTGCCGCCGGTGATCATCGCCTCGGCGCTGACCGTGGCTGCGTTCACCGTCGACGCCGCGCTGGGCGGACCGCTGCAGTCGGGGTCGATGCTCAACTCCCGGCCGATCCATGCGCTGCGCTGGTACGGCTTCGGAAACAGCACCTTCGCCGCGTACGCCACCGCCGGGCTGCTGCTGGCCGGCTACCTCGCGCACCGGCTGCTGGCCGCCGGTCAACGGCGGGCCGCGGTGGTCGCGGTCGCGATCATCGGTTTCGGGGTGGTGATCTGCGAGGGCTGGCCCTCGATGGGCAGTGACTTCGGCGGGGTGATCGCCCTG